>CAKSPW010000027.1 GCA_934486495.1 uncultured Clostridia bacterium | reverse complement strand
GTTTTAAGACAGCTTATATATATTACCACAAACTTTTGTGTTTGTCAAGTACTTTTTGAAAAAAAATTAATTTTTTTTAAATACCCGACTTTTAAAAGCTGTGCGCCGTCAATCGCTAACGACTATTTTAGTATACCATATCTTTGGGATAAAGTCAACACTTTTTTTCATATTTTTTTTAAATTGACTAAATTATACAACAAAATCCTTGTATAATTCGACCTCATTTATCAAATTACAACAATTATAACGAAAACAGATGTCGGGTCAACATGAGCAAATCATATCAACCCGATTAAAATTATTTGTTTTTTAAATTCTTTTCATACTCCTCAACCATTTTACGAACCATTCTGCCGCCGATTGAGCCTGCCTGTTTTGCTGTAATATTTCCGGAATCTTTACTTAGATTTACTCCGAGTTCTTTTGCGGCTTCTGTTTTGAACTTTTCATTTGCCTGTTTTACCTCTTTACTTTTAGACATAATGTTCCCTCCGAAAAATTTATATTTGGAAAGCTTTCAAATATATTTTATCCAAAACAAGAAAAATTATATCAGGAAATAAATTCCTCGAAATATCAGTTCAGTATTTGCGCTTTTTCAATAATCCGAACAACACGTCTGTAAAGCGGTACAAATTTTTCATCATCAAGCAGATGCGGACTAATCTCCCTTGCTGCAGCCTGCGCTTTTTTTAGAATATCTCCATCCTCGAAAAGATTTGCTATTTTCAAACTCGGCAAACCATGCTGTCGTAAACCGAAGAAATCTCCGGGTCCTCTTAGCTTCAAGTCTTGTTCGGAAATATAGAATCCGTCATTTGATGAGCACATTGTTTCCATACGTTTTTTTGTTATTTCATTATTACCGTGAGGAAACAATATACAAAATGACTGTTTTGCGCCTCGTCCGACCCTGCCACGCAGCTGATGAAGCTGGGATAGTCCGAATCGTTCCGCATTTTCTATAACCATTATATTTGCGTTCGGCACATTGACGCCGACCTCGATAACTGTTGTTGAAACAAGAATATCGATTTTTCCGTTTTTGAAGTCAGTCATAACGATATCCTTTTCCGACGGCTTCATTCTGCCGTGAACCATTGCAACATTTATGTCCGGAAACATTTTCTTGAGTTTTTCATATAGCGATTTTGCATTTTCGAGATCAAGAGTTTGAGTTTCCTCGACAAGCGGACAAACGATATATGCCTGTCTTCCTTCTTTTATGTTCTTTTCAACAAACGCATATACACGTTTTCGCATTTTCTCATCAACTGCATATGTTTTAACCGGTTTCCTGCCGGGAGGTAATTCATCGATTATCGACACATCAAGGTCCCCGTACAAAATAAGCGCCAAAGTTCTCGGTATAGGCGTTGCCGACATAACAAGCATATGCGGATTTTCTCCTTTTGCGCAAAGCCGTGCCCGCTGTGCCACACCGAATCTGTGCTGTTCGTCAGCTATTACAAGACCTAAATTATTGAATTTGACCATATCTTCTATCACTGCGTGCGTTCCGATTATTACATCAGCTTCTCCGTTTGATATCATTTCATAAGCCACTCGTTTTTCCTTGACAGTCATGCTTCCGACAAGCAACACAACGTTTATGTCCATACCGCCGAACACTTCCGAAAAGGTTTGATAATGCTGCGCGGCAAGAATTTCCGTAGGTGCCATCATTGCGCTTTGATACCCATTCTTATGCGCAAGAAATACAGCTGCCGCGGCAACTATCGTTTTACCGGAGCCAACATCACCTTGAACAAGTCTGTTCATGCAAACACCGGACTTAAAGTCTGAAATAATATCGGAAATTACACGTTTTTGAGCATCGGTAAGCCTATATGGAATATTCTTTTTAAACATATCTCCTCCCGATATATCATGAAAAACAATTCCGTCATTTTTCTTTGATGTTGATTTTCTTAAAAACAACGCAAGCTGAAGCGTAAGCAGCTCATCAAAAACAAAACGCTCCCTCGCACGACGATAGTCATCAAGCTTTTCGGGGAAGTGAATGTTTTTCATACTGTATTGTATATCGGCAAGAGAGAGTGCATTTAAAAGCTCGGGCGGAAGATACTCCTCCAAATCCCCTATATAATCCACGGCACTTTGCATAATGCTCTGAAGCATTTTTTGAGTAATATTGCCGGTTAGCGGATATATCGGTACAATTTTACCTGTGTACTTATTTGCACCCGCTCTTTCATATATCGGATTTTCGATTTGGAGTCTTCCTCTGCCATAGCCTATTTTACCGTAAAATATATATTTATTACCCGGAGAGAACATGTTTTTTATATACTTATTGTTATACCAAACCGCCTGCATACTCCCCGTATCATCACTAATCATCACGGTGTATACAGCCATATTACGCCTTATTCTGGTTTCCCGAACAGCAGAAGAAACGGTAATGCTCAGGCATACCGTTTCTTCTTTAACACAATCTTCAATATTTTTAAGTACAGACCTATCCTCATATGTTCTCGGGAAATAGAAAAGCAAATCGTTTACGGTATGAATACCTATTCTTGCAAATTCAAGCGCACGTGCCTTTCCGACACCCTTTAAACATTCTATGTTTTTATCCATATCAATACCTTTTACTCGACGGAAATAATGTAATAATACAGCGGCTGTGCACCCTTTTTAAGAGTCACATCGCAATCATCATATAAATCCTCAAGCTTTTCAGCCATTGCTTCTGCCGCCTGTTTTTTTGCCGATTTACCGTAATAAACCGAAATAAACTCGCTGTCATCATCCGTCATGCGTTCAATAAGCTTTTCGGCAATACCCTCCGGGGATTTTCCGACAGCAACAATTTTACCCTCAAGCATACCGAGTATATCGCCTTTTTTAATCTCATGACCTTCATATTCGGTGTCACGAACAGCAAAAGTAACCTGTGCGGATTTAACCTTTCTGAGTGAACTGCTCATTGTTTTTTCATTAGCTTCGGCACTTTTTTTAGGGTTAAATGACATCATTGCCGTAATACATTGCGGAATTGTAACCGCACCGATTACGATAATGTTTTTATCCGAAAGCTCCTTTGCCTGCTGTGCTGCCATGATGATATTCTTATTGTTCGGGAATATAAAGATATTCTTTGCACGAACCTTTGAAATTGCCTTTAAAAAGTCATTTGTGCTCGGATTCATTGTTTGTCCGCCTTCTATGACTCTTGTAACACCTAAGTCGGTGAGTATACTCGTAAGACCCTTCCCGGAGCTTACGGCAATAAAACCGTACTCGTCAACATTTTCGTTTTCAGCCTTTTTAGGCTCTTCCTCTTTGTTTTCAAGTATGGAATTGTGCTGAAGCTTCATATTGTCTATCTTCACGTCCATAAGCTCACCCAGCTCTACCGCTCTTTCAAGCACGTATCCCGGATGATTTGTGTGAATATGCACCTTAATAATATCATCGTCATCGATTACGAGCATACAATCGCCTCTCGGAGACAGCTTGGAGCGAAACAAATCAACATCGCTGTCCGAAGAAAAACGTTTTATTATAAATTCCGTACAATACTGAAATTTAATATCTTTTTTCTCGCTGACTTGAGCGGCAACATTAAGCTTTCTGACAGGTCTTGGAGCTTCCTCACTCGTTTTTACAACCTCTCCGCTTTTTACATATTCAAGCGCACCCTCAAAAACGTACAGCCAGCCTCTTCCGCCGGCATCAACAACGCCTGCCTCTTTAAGAGCCGGGAGTAAGTTCGGGGTATTATCAAGAGCAGACTTGCCCTCTTTTGCGCCGTTTTCAAGTATGCCGACCAAATCCGCACCATTCTTAGCGGCCGACACTGCACCCTCGGCCGATACACGTGCAACAGTCAAAATTGTGCCCTCCGTCGGCTTCATCACCGCCTTATACGCATTTTCCGCTCCGGCATAAAATGCATCAGCCAATTGTTCGGGTGTGCACTCGGGCATACCCTTGAGCGATTTTGACATTCCTCTGAAAATCTGCGATAATATAACTCCGGAATTTCCTCTTGCGCCTCTGAGTGCGGCAAAAGCCATTTTATCAGCGGCTTCCGATACGTTATCTGTTGTATTTAACGAAAGCTCATCCGCAAGCGCACCTGCGGTAAGGCTCATATTTGTACCCGTATCTCCGTCCGGAACGGGAAATACGTTAAGCTCGTTTACTTCATCTCTGTGATTGTATAAATTATTTGCTCCCGAAATCATCATAAGCGAGAGCGTTTTACCGTCTACCATTACATACCCTCCGTCTTATTCCGAAACTCTTATTCCTTCTACTCGTATGTTCACGCTTTTAACGGGCACACCCGTAACGGATTCAAGAGTATATCTCACACGATTTGCAATACTTTTACATATTGATTTTATATTCAGTCCGAACTCAACTATAATATGAAGCTCAACAACGGGCTTATTATCCTCGATAGTCACCCGAACGCCTCTGCTTCTGTTATCGGGCTGCAAAAGACTTACTATACCGTCCTTTGTGCTTCGTGATGCCATGCCGACAACACCGTAGCAGCTTTCGGCAACGGCGCCTGAAATTTCCGCAACAAGACGCGGCGAAACAGAAATCTTTCCGAAAATACTTTCAAAATTCAATTCCATTACAATTCCTCCTATTCCGATTTTCCCTCACGCGTCATAAGCTCTTTTACCGCATCGCGCGGAGCTTTTCCGCTGAATAATATATCATAAGCCTCATGAACAATCGGCATTGACACGCCGTATTTCTTCGACAGCTCGTATGCCGCCGAGGCAGTGTTAACTCCTTCAACAACCATATGCACTTTTTCAAGTGTTTCATCAAGAGAATGCCCCTCGCCGATTAAAATTCCGGCACGCCTGTTTCTCGAATGCATACTTGTACACGTTACAATCAAATCACCTATTCCGGAAAGTCCCGAAAAGGTTTCGGCTCTTGCACCCATTTTTACTCCAAGACGCTTTATCTCCGCAATTCCGCGAGTCATAAGCGCAGCCTTTGTATTATCGCCATATCCAAGTCCGTCACATATTCCGGCACAAAGTGCGATAACATTTTTAAGCGCACCTCCGAGTTCTACTCCCATAATATCATCAGACGTATAAATTCTGAAGCACTCGCTTATTAGTAAATTTTGAATATATTTAGCCGTTTCAACACTCCGAGATGCCACAACGTTTGTTGTCGGCAAGCCTTTGCAAACCTCCTCGGCATGAGACGGTCCGCTCATAACCGATATATCGGCCTGTGGAATTTCCTGACTGTAAACCTCTGACAACCTAAGCAAGGTTTTCTCCTCAAGACCCTTTGATATGTTTAAAAGCTTTTGCC
The DNA here is from genome assembly GCA_934486495.1 of uncultured Clostridia bacterium. Lineage (GTDB taxonomy): Bacteria > Bacillota > Clostridia > UBA1381 > UBA1381 > RGIG9115. The sequence goes on along the minus strand of CAKSPW010000027.1, from coordinate 20,603 downwards.
CCTGCTTTACATACTTTGAAAGCTCCTTTGCGGTTGACCTTGTTGCAATGCTCGGCACAACCGTTATTACAAGCTCCGCACCGTCAACGCAAAAGCCCATATCGTGCGAGCATATTATGTTTTCCGGGAATTTACTCCCCGGCAAAAACTCCTTGTTTTCTCTGTCGCGGTTTAGCCTGTCTGTTTCCTCCTGCTTCCACGACCACAAATAAATATCATAATCTTTCTTTGCTAAAAGAAGCGCAACAGCCGTACCCCAGCTGCCCGAACCGATAACAGCAATTTTCATTTCATATTCCTTTCGCAGCAATCATTTATTTTTTCTTTCCGAGCTTATTTTCCTCACCTGCAAGAAGTCGTTTTATATTTTTCCTATGGCGAACGATTAAAAGCGCCGCAAGCAAAATATCAAAGCAAAATCTTACAGCAGAAAAACTGTTTGTATAAATCATATTTGTAAGACTGACAGCAACATATATAATCGCCGCCATCACCGAACCGAGAGATACATATCTCGTAATAGCCATAATCGCAACCGCAAACACAAGCACAATAAGTCCTATTCTGTAATCGAGTGCAAGCAATACGCCCAAGCTCGCAGCAACGCCTTTTCCGCCTTTAAACCCGAAGAAAACCGGAAAATTATGACCTATCACCGCAAATAAAGCTCCGATAAGCATAAAGTACGGACTTACGGCATTTATTATATCATATGAGCCGGCGCTCACACTTATTCCGACGCCGCCGCTTCCTGCCAAAATAACATACTTTTTACAAAGCGCACAAAGCAGCATTCCGAGCCAGACGCCTACCGAGCCTTTGAGCACATCGAGCAGAAGCGTAAGCACTGCCCAGCCCTTGCCGTAAGTGCGCAGCATATTCGTTGCGCCTGCATTGCCCGAGCCGCTTTTTCTTATATCCTCACCCTTAAATCTTTTTGAAATTATTATAGAAAAATTTATACTGCCTATGAGATAAGGCACAATTGCCGCAAGCAAAATGATAATTGTACTCAACTCGACGTTCCTCCAAACAATTTATATTATTTATCTTTTTCCGATTTCTCACGAAGGAAAAATTTAATCGGCGTACCGTCAAATCCAAATGCGTCACGTATTTGATTTTCAATAAATCTGAGATACGAATAATGAAAAAGCTCACGTGAATTTGTAAAAAGCACAAATGACGGCGGACAAACACCTGCCTGCGTTCCGTAATAAATTTTAAGCCTTCTTCCCTTATCTGACGGCGGCTGCTGTTTTGCTACCGCCTCATTTAAAACGTCATTTAACATACCGGTTGTAATTCGACGTCTGTACTGCTCGTTTACCTTCTTTATTTCTTCAAGCAAGCTGTCGACTCTCTGACCTGTTTTTGCAGATATAAATATAATCGACGCATATGACATAAACGCAAATTCCTCACGAAGTCTAAGCTTGAAGTTATTCATCGTTTTTGTATCCTTTTGCAAAGCGTCCCACTTATTAACGGCAAAAATACAAGCCTTTCCCTGCTCGTGTGCATAACCTGCAATTTTTGTATCCTGTTCGGCAATGCCCTCTGTTGCATCAATCATGATAACGCAAACATCGCTTCTGTCAACAGCCCCGAGCGAACGAACAACACTGTATCGTTCAACAGCTTCATCAATTTTTCTGCGTTTTCTCATTCCTGCGGTATCTATAAACAAATACTTATCCTCACCGCAAACGAAATGCGAATCGATAGCATCTCTTGTAGTACCTGCTATATTGCTTACTATTACTCGTTCCTCGCCGAGTATTCTGTTTATAAGTGACGATTTGCCGGCATTCGGTCTGCCTATAACGGCAACCTTGATTTCATCCTCATCCTCCTCGGTTTCGGCATTTTCCGGGAATTTGGCGCATACCTCATCAAGAAGATCTCCTACTCCCATTCCGTGTACCGATGAAATTGCAATCGGGTCGCCGAGTCCTAAATTATAAAACTCGTAAAATTCAGCCGGCGGCTCACCCGGTGCGTCAGACTTGTTTACGGCAAGCACTATTTTTTTCTTTGCCTTAAGGAGCATTGATGTAACGTCAAGGTCATTTGCCGTAACGCCGTCACGAATATTTGTAAGAAGTATCACAACATCCGCCATTTCAATTGCAAGCTGAGCCTGTCTGCGCATTTGCACAAGTATTTCATCCTTGCTCTGCGGTTCAATACCGCCCGTGTCTATAAGCGTAAAATGCTTATCGAGCCAAACGGCGTCCGCAAAAATTCTGTCTCTTGTAACACCCGGTGTATCCTCGACAATACTTATTTTTTTGCCCGAAATTTTATTAAAAAGCGTTGATTTTCCGACATTCGGTCTACCCACTATCGCAACAATCGGTTTCATTACATTCCTCCGTTAAAATTCAAGTTCTTCTCCGAGTATATTCTCGGTAAAAATATATCCGTCATTATCCGTCGGGATAAGTCTTGTACCCGTTTTTTTCTCTATATCCGACACAGTAATGTCGTCAAGGAAAATATCCTCGTCGCTTTTAAGCATCGAAGATGAAATCAAGACATCACCCTTAACATTATTATCTTCAAGCGTTTTTAAAAGGTCGCAGCCGCAAATAAGTCCCGTAACGGTAACCTTGCCTCCGAAAAAATTATTCTTAACGGCAAGCACGTTTATTTTAACGCCATCCGCCGCTTCCTCGATTTTTTTTGCACACTCCGAAATAAATCCGTATGCCGCCTCACCCGTTGCAACCGTAACGGTTCTTGAATATTTCTTCTTTTTTATAAGAGTTATTGCGTGTTCCGTTTCCTCTCTCATACTCGCTATAAGACCGACTCCGTTTTCAAGCTGCGGAAATCCCTCGTAGCTTTGAGAATCGGGGCATGCAAATCCGGCATTAACATAAAATTCATCAGATAAGTAAACAAGACGTGTGCCGAGCTTTTCAAGGTTTTCCTGCTGGATTTTCTCAACAGTTTCTATGACCGAAATACAGCCGCTTTTATCAAAGGTCGGCATTTTGAAAAGTCCGTCTCTGTACGCCGTAACACCTACCGGGACAACCGACACGCTCTCCGTATACGGAGAAAGCGACGCTATATCCGAAAGCGTTCTCATAAGCTCATCTCCGTCATTTATTCCGGGGCAAAGCACAATCTGACAATTCATAAAAATATGATTATCTGCCAAACGCTTCATTATTTCAAATATTCTGCCGGCAAATCTGTTGTTTAGCATTTTTTTTCGCAGCTCAGGATTTGTCGTATGAACGGAAATATTTATAGGTGAAACGCGCATTTGTATGAGTCTGTCAATCTCCTCATCCGACATATTTGTCATCGTCACATAATTACCCTGCAAAAAAGAAAGCCGTGCGTCATCGTCCTTAAAATACACAGTTTCTCTCATGCCCGGAGGCAGCTGATCGATAAAACAGAAAATGCACTTGTTTGTACAGCTTTGTGCGGTGCATAAAAGCTCTTCCTTGAATATAAGTCCCAAATCCTCATAATCATTTTCTATATCAATCGTTTCTTCCTCACCGTTTGGCTTTCTTACAGTGAGTGTGACGCTGTATTCCGCCGTAAGAAATCTGTATTCGAGAATATCGTGCACCTCATGGCCGTTTACACTGAGAAGAATATCACCGGCACGTATGCCGGCACGCTCGGCAAGAGAGTGCTGCTCAACCTCCAAAATTTCCGTATTAGTTTTAGTCATTTGTCAACCTCGCCTGTAAAAATAAACATATGTATACATATTAATTTTACCACAAAATCAAGAAATGTCAACATCATTTTAACATTGTTACAAAAAAACATTATTATTTTGTTACAATAGCATAAAAATAAACATAAATCAAATTAAAAATAAATCTTTTGCAGCAAAAAAGGGACTAAAAGTCCCTTTTAAACATCTTTATAAAATGCTGTTTATTTCTTATCGGCGGCAAATCCCTTATCAATAAGGTCATTAAGCCTTTTCATCTGCGACTTTTCGGTTATAGCTCCTACAATAGGCTCGCCCAATATAACGCCGTTGCGATCGACAACATAGGTAGTCGGATACGCATACACGTTTTCGACAAATTTTCCCGCCTCGCCCTTTGGCTCAAAATAGATATTGCGATAATCTGCGCCTTTTTTCGAAAGCACATCCTTTGCCTCCGATATTGCCGTCTTGTCACCGCCGAGCGTAAAGGAGTTTATTCCGATAAGCGTACCGCCCTTTTCCGAAAGTTCTTTCTCAAGTGCGTCAAGCTCGGAAAGCTCACCGACGCAAGGACCGCACGTTGTAAACCAAAAGTTTATCACGGTAACTGCGTTAGCTGAAAACAATTCATCGCTTTTTATGTCGTTACCGTCAAAATCCTTCCCCTCAAAGCTTGGGAACTTCTGCACACTGCCGTCATCTTTCGGTATGCTTTCATTACCTCCCGATGACTTTTGAGCCACATCGGGATATTTTCTCTCAAGCTCGGCAAGCTTATTTTCAATATCACGGATTTCCTCAGCCGCACCTTTTAACAAAGTCAGCTCCTCCGCCGTAAACTTGTCCTCACCCGAGCCGATTGTCTTTAAAAGAAAATCTCCGTAATTATTACCGGTCTCCTGCACTGCCGCACTCTTATCCGCCATAGAGAATACCTTTTCCCAAAGCTCGATATTCTCAGACATAATTGAGTTTTCCTTTTCCATTAACTCCTTGTAAGCAGCAACTGCCTCATCCGCATTTTTCGGATTATCGGTATCTCCTTTTCCGCAAGCTGCCAAAGTCATAACCATCATCACAAGCGATGTTACCAACGCAAAAAATCTCTTTGTGTTCATACTTGTTTCTCCTTTTTTCGTTTTATTTTTTCCGAATTTACTTTACCGTTTCCAAAGCCGTATCTAAAGCGTACAGCATCGGTCGGACAGGCACGGACACACATTCCGCAGCGGATACACTCCGCATGGTTTGGCAATTTCGTCACATCCACATCCATTTTGCAAGCCTCAGCACATTTACCGCAGGATACGCATTTATCCTTATCAACCTTCATTTGAAAAAGAGATACCCTGTTAAGCAGCGCATAAAATGCTCCGAGCGGACACAGCCACTTGCAAAACGGCCGATAAAAAACAATACTCAGTGCAATAACCGCAAGTAAAATGCTTAGCTTCCATGTAAACAGAGAGCCGAGCGCGGCACGAATACCGGAATTGGCAATTGACAGCGGAACAGCACCCTCAAGCACACCCTGCGGACAGAGGTATTTGCAAAAAAACGGATCGCCCATTCCCACATCGCTCACCGCAAGTGCCGGAAGCAGAAAAACCATTACTAAAAGAATGACATATTTAAGCCATGTCAAAGGTTTTAATCTGCCGGTAGATAGCTTTTTTGTCGGGATTTTATGAAGAAGCTCCTGAAACCAACCGAACGGGCACAAGAATCCGCAAACAAACCGACCGAGCAAAACTCCTATCAAAATCAGTGTTCCCGTAACATAATAAGAAAATCCGAACTTTGACGAGCCTGACACCGCCTGAGCGGCACCGATAGGGCAAGCGCCCGTTGCTGCCGGGCAAGAATAGCAATTAAGTCCCGGCACGCAAACATTTTTACCCGCCCCGCCGTAAAGCCGTCCTTTTAAAAAGTTAGGCAGATGCGGATTTGTAAGCACCGTGGCAACCGCCTGCGCAAATCCCCGAAAACGTGATAAAATTTGTGATGCACCCGAATTCTTTTTACCCAATTCCAACACACTCCAAACATAGTTTAATCGCCTTGCCGAAAACTATTTCTGCCTCTCCTCGCCAAGCGCCGAAGCACAGCATAGCAACTCCCGCAATCAAAAGCGCCGTTTGAACCGCAATTTTTTTCACACACCTCAATATCATCATCCTTTCCTGTTTTTACGTCCGTATTTACATCACCGCTGTTTTAAATTATTATTAATAATTATACAGTAAATATCCCCTTTTGTCAATACAAGTTTAATCTGTCCGTATAATTTAGTTGTTATGCACAATTTTAATGTATCTGAGCTTTAAGTCGAATTTAAATCAAAAAAAGACAAACATAATTAAAATGCTTGTCCTTTTTTTCTGTGAGTAAATTTTCGTTTTTTCAGTGTATATATCTCAATTCTTACCCGTTTATGTCAATTGTTCTTGTATTTTCATTCCAATTAACTTCATATCCCAATTCATCTGACAAAAATCTAAGAGGAATCATGGTTCTGCCGCCGGTCAATCTGGTAGGCACATCCATGTACTTTGCTACTCCGTTAACGTATACACGGTAGTAATTTTTCTGAAATGACAGCCTTGTATCATTTTTCACAACAGCGGCAGTAGAGGTATTTCCATCCCATGACACTTCCGCCCCCATTTTTTCAAACAAACCTCTTAACGGAATTAACGTTCTGTCATTTTCGACTATCGGCGGCACATCAAAATCTATCTTTTCGCCGTTGTAAAAAATCCGCGCATCCGACGTTTCAAATTCCAAGCCGTCATGCGTTGATGATAAAATATGTTTCGCAAAGTTCTCTGCTATATACGTTTCGGTATTACCCATATAATCGCTTACTATGGTATATTCACCGTTTTTAAGCTTATCATCTTCATACATTCCCGATGAGCTCTTAATTTCTCCCGGCATTTGCGGCTTATTGTTATAGCCGACGTTATAACGACAATATCCGTTTTTCTTACCTTTTTTAACTGTCTTAATTTCGCTCAATGCTGCCAAATACGGTTTGTGTTCACGATAACCGAACACAACACCCTCATATTCGCCGTCAACCATATGACCTATATAAGTAATCCCCTGAAAATATGAGGTTGTAACCATGCCGTTTAAAACACAATCTTTTACCTGTCCTGTGATAAACGAGTTTTTGTCGGAGTATTCAATCTTGTTTTCCGCCTTTTCAAAAGCCGAGATTAGCTCTTGAACAACAATCGATATGCTCACCTCATTTGTTTTCTCTACCCACTCAACCTTTCCGAATGCAGACAGTTCGTCCGCCTGAATAACGATTTTATCATCTACCAGATACGTATTTGCTTCTTTATTGTTTATAAAAACCGAAGTATCGTTTTTATAAACAGGCAAAATTTCGTTTTTATTATCCGAATAATCACCGTCAAAGTAAAATATCTCTTTTCTTTCAAGCTGTAATCCTCCGCTGTTTTTGACGACCTCAAATCCGTAGTATTCAAGCTTATCCAAGGGTAAATATATAAAACCGTCAATCAAGTAGCTGTCGATATTCAAACCGTCTATTCTGCATTTTATATCGGTATTTTGAGTATGTGTTATTTCCGCATTGTTTGCATATACAATATTGTTTAAAAGAAGTATCATGCCAAAGCACATGACAAAAAAGTTTTTCATATTCAAACCTCCTTGTTAACCCATCGCAATTACAGTGTTACATCATTATAAACCGATTCTCCAACCGAGCAAAAATGATATGTTATAAAAAATACAACTTTGAAATATTAACATTTTTCATTTAAAAAGGCGCTGCATTATTTTTCACAAAAGCAGCGCCCACAAAGCAGATTATCTGAATATTATCTCATGACGTCCGGGTCCGTTAGATACAATTTTAATAGGTACACCGATTTCACTCTCAACAAATTCGATATATTTACGGCAATTCTCCGGAAGTTCCTCATACTTTGTAATTCCTCTTATATCGCTCTTCCAGCCGGGAAGTACCTTCAAAACAGGTTTAGCCTTGTTAAGAAGATTTGTTGTCGGGAAATCACGAGTAACCTTACCGTCAATCTCATAGCCGACACAAACGGGAATTTCATCAAGATATCCGAGAACGTCAAGAACCGTAAACGCAACCTCCGTTGCGCCCTGAACCATACATCCGTAGCGTGTGGCAACACAGTCAAACCAACCCATTCTTCTCGGTCTGCCCGTTGTTGCGCCGAACTCACCGCCGTCACCGCCGCGCTTTCTGAGTTCATCTGCCTCCTCGCCGAAAATTTCACTTACAAACGCACCTGCACCGACAGCCGACGAATATGCCTTAACAACCGTTATAATTTCCTTTATCTCATACGGCGGAATACAAGCTCCGACAGCGCCGTAACCTGCAACGGTCGGTGAAGACGTTGTAAACGGATAGATACCGAAATCGGGGTCTTTTAATGAACCGAGTTGTCCCTCAAGCAATATGTTTTTGCCTGCTTTTACAGCCTCGTGCATAAATTTAACCGAATCTATAACATACGGCTTAATCATTTCACCATAGCCCTTAAGCGTTTCAAAAAGCTCATTCTCATCAAGAAGAGGCTTATGATAAACGTGTTCCAAAATAAGATTCTTAACCTCTATAATGCCGCTAAGCTTATTTTTGAGATACTCCTCATCAAAAAGCTCCCAAACCTGAAATCCTATTTTAGCATACTTGTCCGAGAAAAACGGAGCAATACCCGACTTAGTCGAGCCGAACTGTCTGTCGGAAAGTCTTTCTTCTTCGTATTGGTCAAAAAGCTTATGATACGGCATAAGCACCTGTGCACGCTCCGAAATTGCTATTTTCGGCTGCGGAACACCCTTTTCAACAATATCGTTAATTTCATCAATCAAGCGAGGAATATCGAGTGCAACGCCGTTGCCTATCATATTTACAACATTTTGATTAAACGAGCCTGACGGAAGAAGATGAAGTGCAAATTTGCCGTAATCGTTTATAATAGTATGTCCTGCGTTTGCACCGCCCTGAAATCTAATTACAATATCAGATTTTTCAGCGAGCATATCCGTAATTTTACCCTTGCCCTCGTCGCCCCAGTTAGCACCTACAATTGCCTTTACCATAATAAATCACAACCTGTTCTGTATAATTTTTAAACATTAATTTCAGCTTTTATTCCGAGCAAATCCTTGTTTTCCTCAAGGATAGGCTCTACGCAGTTTTTAAGGAAGTCCTCTGTCTGTTCGGGAGCTCTGCCGACAAAGTTTTCAGGCTTCAAAAGTGCTCTTATCTCATCCTCTGAAAGTCCGAACGCACTGTCAGATGCAATAAGCTCAACCAGATTATTTTCCTTACCCTCTATCTTAACCCGGCTGCCTGCCTGCATTGAATATCTTCTTATAAGCTCATGAAGCTCCTGTCTGTCGCCGCCTTTTTTAACAGCGTCCATCATTATATTTTCCGTTGCCATAAACGGAATTTCCTCCATAAACTGCTTATTTATAATCTTTTCGTAAACAACAAGTCCGTCAACGACATTTAAGTACAAATCAAGTATTCCGTCAAGCGCCAAAAATGCCTCCGGAACACAAATTCTCTTATTTGCCGAGTCGTCCAGCGTACGCTCAAACCACTGTGTGGATGCGGTGATTGCCGGGTTTATTGCTGCAGAAATTACGTATCTTGCAAGAGAACCGATTCTCTCCGAACGCATAGGATTTCTCTTGTATGCCATTGCCGACGAGCCTATCTGCGACTTTTCAAACGGCTCTTCTATCTGCTTCATGTGCTGCAAAAGACGAATATCGTTTGAGAACTTGTACGCACTTTGCGCAATCTCCGCCAAAACGTTAAGTATCTGCGTATCGAGTTTTCTCGGATATGTTTGACCGCTTACGGGGAAGCACTTCTTAAATCCCATTTTCTCGGCAATTTTTCTGTCGAGTTCTCTGCACTTCTCATGATCGCCGCCGAAAAGCTCCAAAAAGCTTGCCTGTGTGCCGGTTGTTCCCTTGCAGCCGAGGAGCATCATGTTGTCGAGTCTGTGACAAACCTCCTCATAATCCATAACAAGCTCCATAAGCCAAAGCGTTGCACGTTTTCCGACTGTTGTCGGCTGTGCCGGCTGAAAATGCGTATATGCAAGAGTCGGCAGCGACTTATAACGGTCTGCGAATTTTGCAAGCTCCGCTATAACATTTACAAGCTTTTTCTTAATCAGCTTTAGCGCCTCGTTCATAACGATAACATCGGTATTATCGCCGACGTAGCAGCTCGTTGCGCCGAGGTGAATAATCGGCTTTGCATCGGGGCACTGTACTCCGAACGCATAAACATGACTCATGACATCGTGTCTTACTTCCTTTTCGCGAGCCTTTGCGACATCGTAATTGATATCGTAAATATGCTGCTTCATCTGAGCAATCTGCTCATCGGTAATATCAAGACCGAGCTCCTTCTCACTTTCGGCAAGAGCAATCCAAAGCTTTCTCCATGTCGAAAATTTCTTATCCGCCGAAAAAATCTGCTGCATCTGCTCCGACGCATATCTGCTGCAAAGCGGACTTTCATACGTATTATTCATCTGCCAACCTCCAACCGGGATTTTTGTACTAATCATACATATAATATTATATAACAAATCGTGAATAAAATCAAGCATAAATATGACAAAGTTTTATGATTTTTATGAGAATTATTAAAAACTTTATACATATTTTAATATTTCAGCGTTCTTAGGTACGCTTTTTTGTCATCGGATATTCTTCTGCTCTCAACTGATTTCTGAATTGCCTTGTTATGCACCCATCTGCTAAGATGCCTTTTTTCGATATATCCTACCGCACTTTCATACTGTTTTGCGAGTGCAGTTGCAAAATACCATGCAATCATCATATTTACATAGTATTCGCCGCTTTTTACGCCGCAAACAAGCGACAAATATTCTTCCTTAAAATTATCATCGAGAAAAATACTCATCAAAAGACCTATTGCATAGCGCACCGTATATACTTTGTCGGACTGTATCCACTTATAAATATAAGGAAGTATCTTATCGGGGTTCTTTGAAAACACTTTTGGAGAAAATGTATCGCACGTTGCCCAATTATCTATATACGGCAAAAACTTTTCCGTAAGCCCGACCGCAGCAGAAAAATCCTTTTTCCCTTCAATTAAAAATGCGTGCAGATTGTTTTCCTCATAGTAATCGTGCGGAAGCGACAAAAGAAATCTTTCCGCATCCTCGCCTCCCGATATTTCCTTTGCAAGCTTTCTCAAATCCGGAGTACGTACTCCGATTATTTTGTTTTTATCAATTGTGGGCATGAGCCTTGAATGAAAATCTCTGTATTTTTCATCACGTAAGCCGAAAAGTTCCTCCTGTATATTCATCGTTTCCTCTTTTCTCACTTTAAAAATCATATTAAACGTAATTTCATTTAAAATTCAAAATTTTTTTAAAATTAAGTACTTGACTTATAATTTTTTGGATGTATAATATAATTAAACCGACAAAGTGATTATATCACATCAAAATAAAATTGTCAAGCTATAAGAAACGGAGAGATTTATTATGAAATTTGATTTTACTTATTACAATCCGACTAAAATCCACTTTGGAAAAAACTCTCTTGACAAACTGTCAGAGGAGCTTGCCCTTTATGGGAAAAATATTCTTTTGATGTACGGCAAAGGCTCGGTCAAAAAAAGCGGTCTGTATGATAAGGTTATAAAAATTCTGAAAGACTGCGAAAAGAATGTAACAGAGCTTCCCGGAATAAAATCCAACCCGTCATATACACAGCTTTTGGAGGGTGCAAGGCTCGTAAGAGAAAACAATATCGATTTAATTCTTGCTGTCGGCGGCGGCTCGGTTATAGACTGCGCAAAGGGAATTTCCGTTTCTGCGTATTGCGGCGGCGATGCATGGCAAAAGTTCTGGGTTGATTATGAGCCGGTTACAGGCAAAATTGTTCCGGTCGGCTCAATTCTCACAATGGCAGGCACCGGCTCGGAGATGAACGGCGGTTCGGTTATCACAAACGAAGCGGTAATGATTAAAAACGGCAGAGTTTTTCCGAGTGAGGTTTATCCGAAATTTTCTATTTTAAATCCCGAATATACGTATACTGTACCGAAATACCAAATGGTAAGCGGTATTTTCGATACAATGTCGCACCTTATGGAGCAATACTTTTCGGGCAATGATGACAACACAACAGACTATGTTTTGGAAGGAGTTATGCGCTCGCTTATAAAAAGCGCAAAAGCGGCGCTTAAAAATCAAGAGGATTATGAGGCAAGAAGCAATATCATGTGGTGTGCCACAATAGGTCTTAATACAATTACGGGTCTTTCAAAAGAGCAGGACTGGGAGGTTCACATGATAGAGCATCAGCTCGGCGCATATACGGACTGTGCTCACGGCGCCGGTCTTGCGGCAATATCAATTCCTTATTACAGATATATTTACAAATTCGGTACAGATAAATTCGTCCGTTTTGCAAAAAATGTATGGGATATAAACACAGACGGCTTATCAGCCGACGCAGCCGCAAATGCCGGTATAGACGCACTTTGTGAATTTATTAAAGAGCTTGGATTGCCGCTAAGCATAAAGGAGCTGGGTGCAACCGAGGAAATGCTGCCGAAAATCGCAAATTCAACCGTTGTCGGCGGCGGATATAAGCAAATGCAGGCAGAGGATATTTTATCGGTTCTCAAAGCTTGCTTCTGATTTAAAAAAGAGGCCGTTTAAAAAGTCAATTGACTTTTTAAACGGCACTCACTCACTTAAATCCAAAGGGATTATTTAAATTCCCGATTTGTATTTCTAATACTCGGTTTTTAGTATCTTTTATGCAGGTTTGGACGTTTTCTTTCTTTTATACGTCGGCACGGCCTCTGCAATAACATCCTTGATTTTCTCCGTATTGTCCTCCTCGGCAGCCTCCTGAAGCTTGTCAAGCATTTGAAGAAGCTTATCATAGCTTATATTTATCTGCTTTCCGATAAATATCTTACTATGATCCGTATTGATAAGACCCTCCTCGTTCATCAAAAGCTCCTCATAAAGCTTTTCTCCCGGACGCAAACCGCAGATTTCAATATTAATATCAACATTCGGCTTATACCCCGAAAGTCGAATAAGATTTTCCGCAAGCTCGTAGATTTTAACCGGCTTACCCATATCAAGCACAAATATTTCTCCGCCCTTTGCGTAGCTCGCAGCCTGCAATACAAGCTGAGCCGCCTCGGGTATTGTCATGAAAAATCTCGTTATTCTCTTATCCGTAACGGTAATCGGCCCGCCGTTTTCGATTTGTCTTTTAAACAGCGGTATAACACTGCCGTTTGAGCCTAAAACATTTCCGAATCTTACGGCAACAAATTCTGTTTTACTCATCTGCTGCATACACTGAACAATCATTTCGCATATGCGTTTTGTTGCACCCATTACATTTGTCGGATTTACAGCCTTATCGGTTGAAATCATAACAAACCGGCGTACACCGTATTTATCTGCACAGCGTGCACAGTTGAGAGTACCGAACACATTGTTTTTAACAGCCTCGCCGGGACTGTCCTCCATGAGCGGAACGTGCTTATGCGCCGCCGCATGGAATACGATATACGGCTTATACATTTGAAATATATCCTCAAGCCTTTTCATATCACGTACCGATGCAATCACAACCTCAGGTTTGTTGTTAGGGTAATCGTGGTTTAACTCCATTTGCAAATCATATGCGTTATTTTCGTAAATATCAAGAATGACAAGCTTTTCGGGGTTATATTTCATAATTTGTCTGCAAAGTTCCGAGCCGATAGAGCCTCCGCCGCCCGTGACAAGAATTACTCTGCCATTTATGTAGCCGCCTATTTCATCGTTATCAAGATGAATCGGATCGCGTGCAAGCAAATCCTCTATTTTTACCGAATGAACCATGCTGTACATATCTCGTGTATCTATAAGCTTGTCAACATCGGGCAAAAGCTTTACCGTACAGCCCGTATAATTGCATATCTCAATAATTTTTTTCTTTTCAACCGGCGGAAGCGTCGGAATTGCTATTATGATTTCATCAACATGATTTGTAACGCACGCCTTAACCAATGACTTTCTCGTGCCGAGCACCCTAAAGCCGCATATAACCGCATTTTTCTTATGCGGAGAATCATCTATAAAACCTACAATTTTATACTTAAGTCTCGGATTCCCCAAAATATCCTTTACAAGCATTGTCGCAGCCGAACCTGCACCGACAATGAGAAGTCTTTTGCCGCTGTCTGCCTCGGCCCTGTAATTTCGTGTGGAAATATTATGTGACGCTCTGAAAATCATTCTTATTCCGATTATGGAAACGCATGAAAGAAATACGCTGTTTATTATAAAACCAAAAGAAACATTTTTAAAAAACGCCAAAGCGAAAACTGCTACTATAAAAGAGGCAACCGCACAAGCGGAAGTCATTTTAAGATAATCACGTGTACTGCCGTAAATCCATAAAATCTGATAAATCCCGAAAATATAAAGTGATGCCGCATATATAAACATAGATACTATAATGCCGGCATGGTTTTCCGATATAATTGTTATCATTTCAGATATACCGTAAACAGTTACAGATGAAAACAAAAAAGAAAGAAAAACCAAAATCAAATCGAACATCATTAAATATCTGTTCTTAATAGGCACAAACCCGATTTTCCGCATGACGACAGCTCCGTTCGTAATATATAATATAATAAATAACTGCTGATAATTAAACTGACCATTTTAATTATATCACACAATGTGAAAAAAATCAATACCTTTTTTGAAATATTTCATTAATTTTCTTTTCTGTGTTTTAACCGCCGCATAACACCACCATCCGACATTTTTTGTGCAAAAAGTATTGCTATTTTTACTTATGTATGTTAAAATAAAATCAGAAAACTGAATTTAGGAGTGATAACATGAGAAAAATTTTATTTATCGTTTTTATGCTTTTTGCCGCACAAACCGCAGCGTATGCCTGCAATGACTGCGGGGGGATTTTGCGTGCCGAACCGAGTGAGGCAATCCGGGTTAAGCGGCAATATAAAACAAGCACCGCAGATTTATTTTCAAGTCCCGAGCTGCCGCTTGACGAATATATGCGGCAAGAGGTTCTAAACCGTAACACCGATATAGATTTAACGAGCTACAACTTGTATGTTGACGATTTGGGAAGATATATAAACAGTTTTATGGCACTCAACGGCGACCTTCCGCTGGCTGTTGACTCGTATAAATATTCATATTATGAAAACTATACCGAGCCGAATACCGTTGCCAATATAAATCTCCCCTATATTTACGATACGGTCGATGAACACAAAGAAAAAACAGCGAAAATGAACAAGCTTATAGACGATATCGTTTTATATGCAAACCAAGCAAACAGTGATGCCGGAAAAATCCTGCTTACGCATGATAAAATAGCGTATGACTATTCATACGAAGGCATTGATAAGCTGTCTCACACGGCATACAGCTTTCTCGAAAGAGGAACGGGAGTTTGCCAAGGCTATACGTATTTGTATCATCAGGTACTAAAGCGTTTGGGCATAAGCTCGGGCATATATTCAAGTGATGAGGCAAATCACATGTGGAGCTGTATTACATTGGACGGCAAGTCATATCATTCCGATGTTACATGGGACGACCCGATTTTGCAGGGAACATGGTCGGAGCAGGAAAAGAAAGAATTCACAAGACACTCTTATTTATTCTTTACGGACGAAAAAGCACAGGAGCTGACGCTTAACAATGCAACCGGCAACTATGCTCCGGCTCACGGCAGTAAGTCGGGCTGGGAAATATACGGCTACGACAGCATACCCGACTGCAATGACAAAAAATACGAAAGCGGATTTATTTTCACCGACTGTTTATCATCAATACGATATGAAAACGGAGCATTTGTTTTTAAAATAAAAAACACGGAATTTACAAAAAAATCAATAAAATCAAGCGGTGCATATATTACGGCCTTAAGATACAACAAAATCAGCAATCGCTGTTATGTGGACGTAAAAATACCGGTATCATTCAGCGGCACTTCACGAATTGCCGTCGCAATATATGACCGTGACGGAAAGCTTACGGAAGTTTTGTCGAAAAACGGAACAAACACAAGCTCAACATACTCGTTAATCGCAAAATCGTTGCCGAGCGGAGGAACTATAAAGGCAATGAATTTATCCGGCGACCTAACCACTCCCCTGTCAGAGGTGGCAGAAACGTATATTCAGTAATAACGGCACTATTTTTAGGTACATATGATGACAAAAACATTTATGAAAAACGTGATTTGATTTTTATGTTTTAACACCGGCATATGATAATAAAATGTAATAAATAATATTTATAATTGTTATATAAAATGAATTGAAAGCGTACTTATTATGTGATATAATTAAAGCGAGCGCCTTTAAAAAGCTTAAATATCGAATTTTCGGAGGAAATAATGTTAAAGAGAATAACTGCTGCAGCACTCTGCGCAATTGCATTTTCGCAGTGCGCATTTGCGAGCATATATACACCCGATGAATATGCCGGTGCGGAAACTATATATGATATTAATTTTATGGACGGCAATCCGTTAAAGACGGAAAAAGGTATTTTTGAGATAGTTGAAGAAGAACCGCCGATAATTGTAAATCACACCTTTGACGACGGCATCACCGATAAAATGATTGTCGGCGGCGGAAGCTTTGCTGCAGAAAACGGAAAGTACGTTCAAAAAAGTACCGACAGCATTGTATCAAAAGCGATGATAGACGACGAGTCGCAAAACTTTACAATCGAGTTTGACGCAACAGCAATTTCAAATGCATCAACAATGCTTTTGTTTCTCGGCTGGGGCAATGACGGATACTTTACTTTTGAATACTCATACGGCGGAGCTGTTTTGAGAAAAAACGGAACGGAAAACATAATGACTGCCGATTGCAGTTTTTCGGAGGGACAAACAAGTCATTTTTACGCAAAAGTATCAGGCGGTGCGCTTGAGGTAAAGGTTGACGGAAATGACTTTTTAAAAACCGATGAGGGACTTATTCCAAACGGAAAATGCGGCATAGGCACATGGGCGTCATCAATTGCGTTTGACAATCTTATAATGAAGCGCCTTTCATCGAACGGATTTGATAAAAAGCTCGTGTCAGGCGGTGAGGACGAGGCAATCGCATTTTGCGGCGAAAATATGCAAAACGTAAGAGTTACGTCAAATATCAGCGTTCAAAGCTTTATAAAATCAAAAGCCGGACTAATTTTAAGAGATAATATTCTTTTTGCCGCAGACGGAAAATATGCGTATATCTGCGACATATCAGGCGGCGGGAAAATACTTGCAAGCGCACCTGTAAGAGTTAAAAGCGGAGAGTTTTTCCTGCTCGAAGCACGTGCTGAGGGCGAAAAACTGACTCTTTGTGTAAACGGTGCGGAAATTGTTTCAACATATTCAAGCAACATATACGGCGGTAAATGCGGAATATACAAAATCGGCTCACCGCTTACAGTAAACAACATAAAAATCGAAATAATAAACGATGCCGACCTTACCGAAAAAATGTCAAATGCCGAACACACCTGTGCATACAACATTCTTAAGACTTTAAATATAGCAGACCTTTCAAGTGCGCCGCAAAAGAGCGTGACAAGGCTTGACTTTGCACAATATATATGCAAACTTTTAAGAATTGCTCCGTCAGGAAAGGCAAATTTTTCGGATACGGACAGCGAATATGCGGCGGCAATTTCAAAAAGCGGATATATGAGCTGTATTTCGGAAAACACCTTCGGTGCGGATATACCTATAAAAACGCTTGACGCCGCAAAGGTTATTGCAGATATCTGCGGATACAAAAATCTTGCCGTGCAGTATGGCGGATACCCGAGCGGATATGAGTCATGCGTATCATCACTGAAACTTACGAGCGGAATATCAAACGAATATTTAACGTATGCGGATGCGGCTTTACTTCTTATGCGCGGACTGTTTTTGGACAGATACTCACAAAATACGCTTTCGGGTGATATAAAATCAATTGCCGAAGAAACATACTCTCTAAAGGAAATAAGCGGCATATGTGATAGCAAAAATACGGGACTTACCGTCGGGAGCCATCAAGCAGTCATTAACGGTATCGAAATTTACTGTGAAAACCCGGCTGAATTTGAGGGACGTTTTGTAAAAGCATATTACACCGACATAAAAGGCGAGCAATCGCTCATTTATGCATATAAAACAAAATCGGACGAATACACAATCCAAAGCGAGGATATTGAGCGGTCCGACAATCTTTTGTCACTTACATATTCCGGTGCTGCCGGCACGAAAACCGAGCGTTTTGCACCGAACACAAAAATAATTTATAACGGTGAGTATCTTTGCACTGCAGGCGAAAATGCTCTGCCGTCATACGAAATCGAACAAGGCAGCATAACGGTAGTGAAAAACAAGTCGGGCTTGGATTTTGTTTTCATAGACGAAAGCAAAACAATACTTACAGGACGTGTAAGTGTTACGAACGAGTCTGTTTTTGATATTTTAACCGATAAGGCAATATCTCTTAAAGACACCGATATATTTTCATCAAACGGCGATGAAATATCATTTTCCGACATTTGCGAGTACGACACAATCAAGCTTTATCCGTCAAAGGATAAAAACCAGAAAGCTTATGTGTCAAAGGCAATCAGCATACAAGGGAAAATAAGCGAGATCACCGAGGATAAAATACGCATAGGCGGCGACCTGTTTGATTATTACAAAAGCATAGGAAATATTAAAAAAATAAAGGTCGGCTCGGAGGCAATATTCTATTTTGATAAGGACTACAAAGCGTTATACGGAGTAAACATAAACAGTGAAGCTTATGCATATCTTGCAAACGCTGTGTACAACGAGGACGAAAACACCGTAAGACTTTGGATATACTCACTTACCGACGGTGCAATAAAATGCGACACGGCAGATAAAGTAACGTTTTGTGACTCGTCAGTATCGGCGAAATCATCAAAAGTAAATGCAAAAACGCTGTATAATGCCGTAAAGGATTACAGCGGTATCATACGCTGCAAAATAAACGAAAATGGCTATGTATCGTCAATATCACTCCCGAGAATCGCCGGAAAACGAGAAGACCCGCAAAACGACGGAATATTTACGAAAAATTTCTCAAAGGAAAACTGTCAGCAGATTTTTAACACATTCTACTCACGCTTTTCCGTAACGCCGTCAACTCTCATTGTTATCGTTCCGCAGGATAGAAAAAATCTTGACGCATACGAAATGAAGCAATATGGAACACTGCTTGATGATGAGCTTTATACCGTTGATATTTACGACTGTAACGAAAAATACGAAATAGGTGCTGCGGCAATATTCAAAGAGCCGGTGTACTACAATAAGCCGTCGGGAGTTATAAAGGAAATTACATCTTCCGTCGATTCGGACGGAAACGACTGTTTTGGAATTGTAATGTATTCGCAGGGCAGCTTTAAAACGGTATATGCCAAAGAAGATATGCTTTGTGACAACGACGCCGCATACAGTTTCGGAACGGGAGATACTCATGTATCTGATTTAAAATGCGGAGATGTTATATCATTTCACACAAACTCCGACGGTTACCTGAAAGATTTTATACCTGTTTTTAAAAACAAGGAAAATCAAGAGTTTTACAGAACGAGTATAAACGGCTGGTGGTCCGAAAATGTACCACATCAAACGCTTGCAATGGGTTATGCCGAGGTTACAAGAGTGTATTCGGACAGATTCTATATAAAAATGTTTTACGGAACCGTAAACTGCATATCAAAAAACGCAACCTCATACTGTATATATGACAAAAAATCAAAACAGCTTTTAACCGGCGCAACCGTTGATGATTTGCAAGAGGGTGATAAAGTCGTTTGCGTATGGAATAATTCATACTTGTATACCGTTGCGATTTATCGCTGATTTAAAATAGGCTGTTTAAAAAGTCAATTGACTTTTTAAACAGCCCCTTTTTTGCTCAAATCTCTAATTAAAAATCCTGGTTTGACCTGAAATACATTAGAGGTTCGAGAGATACTTTTGCTGACAGCTTGCCAAGGCAGCGCAAAATCACCAGCAAGTCAGGGGTAAATGAACGCTCTCTTACAGTGACGCCCTTGACATGTCACCTTTGAGAGTACCTTCGGTACTAGGAAATTTAATTTACCGTTATTTTTTACCTCTTGTAAAAACATTCACAAAACATTAGAGTAACAGAGTTACACGCAAAAAAACGTCTCCGTAAATTCAAATTTATCATTTTATATTATAACACAAAAACGATTGTCTGTCCATTGACGGTTTATCCAAACTTTCTAAGCTACTATTTCACACAATACATTCCATTTTTAAAATCATGATCAATATTTTCGGTACCTCATTCCAAAATAATTGCGGCAGTTTTAGAAAAAAACACATAAATATATAGAATTTCACCAAAATAAATATTGTCGTATTATGTCAGAAATCTATCTTTTTAGTTACAATGTGTAGTATTTGCAACTTATATATTGAATATCAACAAATTAACTATTATATTTTGATAATAATTGTGAATTATAACGTTAAATGTCGAAAAATGTCGAAATCTAACTCTGGACAAAAGAGCTTTTAAGGTGTATAATATATTACATAATTGTCAAAAGACATCAGTGTATTGAAATTATTGTATTAATTATATACGATCGGATAATTTATACATATATTCCTATTGATGTGATTGCGACTGTTAATAATCAAAAAAAGAAAGAAGAATTGACATGAACGAATTGTATTCAAAAAAATTTATTGAAAATGCCGGAGAGAATACTGATTACTGTATGACGCTTGAGTA
>CAKSPW010000026.1 GCA_934486495.1 uncultured Clostridia bacterium | reverse complement strand
GTAATTATCACTGCCGTCTACAATTTTCATAGCCTCACGCACATTTCTTGTGTACTCAATTCTCGCATCATTTTCGGGATTGATATTCATTTGCTCCTCAAAAACAAGCTTGTTTAAAATAACAAGGTCAATACTTCTGTACGCTTCGGATACGTCGGGCAAAACTGTTTTTAAATAATTTTCACCCTTGAATTTAAATCGGTAAAAATAATCCGAACCGGTATAAAGCGCAAATATCGTTTGCCTTTTTTGCGTTGATATTTGTTTTTTTATAGTGCTTGCCATATCGTCATCGAGCTTATCGACAATTATCTTCTCTACCGTAAAATTATCTTGAAGTCCTGCTATAATATACGCCTCGTTTACCGGCTTTGACATATGCAAAAGTCTGTGAACGGGCAAATGGACTCTGCCGTCCTCCTTAGAGTCGGAAATGAGCGCCATCACATAATTAAAAGACTCCTTGCCCGTATAGCCTTTTTCTTTCATTTTATGCATTTTATATTCATAACAAGCCTCATATCTGTTATGACCGTCAACTATAAACATTTTTTTATCCGCAAGCGCACTTTCCGCAAGCGCTATTATCTTCTCATCCGTAACGGCCCAAAGCTTATTTTCAATATTACCTCTGCCGGTTGTAAATGACATATCTGCGTCCTTTTCGGATATATCGGTAAGCATTGCGGACAGTCTTTTATCGCCGTCGGTGTACATACAGCTTATCAGGCTGTTATTTGATTCCGTTTCGCTTATCATGCGATAGCGATCGTTTTTCGAGTCAGTACTCGGATCCTCACACGGCACAACGATGCCCTCAGAATAATTCGTAAGCTCAAGGAGCGCAATTATTCCTCTGTTATAATATTTTTCGCGATTAACCGTAATTGTCTGTTCATAAACATAAATCGCCTTTTCATTTTCTTTTACAAGCACACCGTTTTCAATCCACGACTGTAAATAATCTCTCGAGCGTGTGTAGCAGTTGTTATGTGCATCATCTGTATCGTACGAACGCTGCGAAATAAGACGTGCCGCATTATACGGGTTTAAATCATAACAGCTGTCCGTCTGCTCGTCAGAGAGAGAATCATAAGGCGGAGCCATAACATCGCTTAAATTTTCAACAATATCGGTGTTATATCTGTAACCGTAAAAAGGCTTTATCTTAGCCATAATTTTCACTCTTTTCAACAAAAATTTCTATAAATTGTATGGTTTAAAAATAATTAATGTGCAATAATAAATTCAGGACGGATAAACATCCGCACACCGCAAAATGCGTCTGAAAGGAGGCACATTAAAATGGGTAACTATATGAGTTTCGGCAAGGGACTTGCAGTCGGAATGGCTCTCGGTGCGGCCGGTATACTTTTTGCCGATCCGCTCAGTGACAGACAGCGTCACAAGCTTCATAAGAAAACCGAGGGTATATTCAAAAGCATCGGCGGCATGATTGACGCCGCAATGGATATGATGCATTGACTGTAATGCGGGCTGCCGGCTTTGGCAGTCCGTATTTTCGGAAGCCGCAGAAAACTCACATATTCATTATATAAATTATACTCAAATTTATTATGTTTTTCAAGCTTTTATCGGAATTTTTTTTTATAATTGAGCAATATCGGAAATTTGCACACACCAACGGCATATAATTTGTTGTATTTGTATACCGATTATATACCGAGTTTTTTTGCAGCATATGACGCAAGCTCCAGCGCACGGAATTTAATATGCAAATCTCCGTTTTTTATAATATCGGTTGTTTCTTCGCTTAAATAATCGTCTATTTTTTCACATTCTCCGACAGATGATTTTGTAAAGCAAAGCGGAGGTGATAAAACGCACCACCAATTGTTGCCCTCTCCCCTGCCGAGCAAAATTCTGACTGCCGTATACTCACCTTTTGGCAAATCAAACCCTTCATATTCTCTGCGGGAAATTTCGCACATTTCATAACGAGCCTCGGCGCTGTATTGCGCACCTTCACGCTTTAAGGTGTCGTTTGCCGATTTTTCCATTTCCGAAATTGTAGGTTCTCTGCCAAGCTTTGCGGAAAGTGATAAAATATCATCTCTTACCTTCAGCTTTACCGCCTGCTCACAGCGTGAATTTCCGTTTGCAAGAATATGAAGCCTTACAATATTATCCCTAAGCTCCTCCCTCGGCTTTTCACTCCATGCATACACAAGCATACACGAAAAAAGGGTCATTAAAAGAACATACGTAATTTTTTTCATAATAAAAAACTCCCATTAATGTTATATTATAATTATAACCGTAAATTGGGAGCTTTAAACGTTATTTTAATAATCCTCGGTAATGCGCCGATATTACATACTTCCGATTTTTCTGAACTTTTCGTATCTTTTTGCAAGCATTTCATCAACAGAAAGCGATTTCGTTTTTTCGATTTCTTCACCGATAAGTTTACCGAGCTCATCATAAAAATTGCTTACCTTATCGGGCTCTGCAATTATTTTTTCGATAACACCGAGCTTTTTAAGGTCGCGTGCAGTTATCTTAAGGCATTCTGCCGCTTCCTCAACCTTTGATGAGTCTTTCCAAAGTATGCTTGCGCAGCCCTCCGGAGAAATAACCGAATAAACCGCATTTTCAAGCATCCATACCTCGTCCGCAACCGCAAGCGCAAGTGCGCCGCCGCTGCCGCCCTCACCTATCAATATCGAAAGAATCGGCGTTTTAAGAGTCATCATCTCCATTAGATTTTCGGCAATCGCCTCTGCCTGACCACGCTCCTCCGCACCTATTCCGCAGTATGCACCAGATGTATCGACAAATGTTATAACAGGACGTGAAAACTTTTCGGCAAGCTTCATTTGTCTGAGTGCTTTTCTGTAACCCTCAGGATGTGCCGAGCCGAAATTATGCTTTATTTTAGATTTTGTATCGTGTCCCTTTTCTATTCCTATTACCGTGACCGGCATATCGCCAAGCCGTGCTATTCCGCTGACAACCGCTCTGTCATCTCCGAAGCGTCTGTCACCGTGCATTTCGGTAAAATCGGTAAAAATATTCTCTATATAATCAACGGCTGTCAGTCTGTCATTTCCTCTTGCCGCCTTGAGCTTTTCGTATGCGTTCAATTTCCGTCACTCCTTTCGTGAAGCTTAAGAATTTTTGAAAGATATGCTTTTTGCTCCTTACGCTCAACTATTGCGTCTATAAATCCGCACTTTAACAAAAATTCACTGCGCTGAAAGCCTGCCGGAAGCTTTTGACGTATTGTCTGCTCTATAACACGAGGACCGGCAAAGCAAATGAGTGCACCCGGCTCTGCAATTATAATATCTCCCTCCATTGCAAAGCTTGCCGTAACACCGCCTGTTGTCGGGTCGGTAAGCGCACTTACGTAAAGACCGCCCTTATCGCTGTGTCTTTTAACTGCACCGCTGACTTTTGCCATTTGCATAAGAGAAAGTATACCCTCCTGCATACGTGCACCACCCGATACACAGTAGCCGATAACAGGCAGTTTTTCCTCTGTTGCCGTTTCAAAAAGCGATGTTATTTTCTCGCCTATAACCGTACCCATGCTACCCATTATAAACGAGCCGTCCATAACAAACAGACAGCATTTACTTCCTTCAACAGTACACGTTCCGCAAATGACGCCCTCATTTTCGGAGCTGTCAAGCATCGCATTTTCAAGCTTTTCGTCGTATCCCGGGAAGTTGAGCGGATTTTTGCTTGTAAGTTCAGCATTGATCTCCGAAAACGAACCCTTATCGGCAATCATTTTTATTCTCTGACGAGCGTTCATTCTGAAATTATATCCGCAGTATCGGCACGTGCTGAAATTGTCGGGAATATCGCTTTTTATAAGAGTTTTTTTACATTTCGGGCAAGCAACGCACATTTCATCGGGTATACCCGACACATCGGCCTTTACCGCTTTCCCCTCAAGCTCATTTTTCGGCTTTCTGAAAAGCATTCTATCGAGCATAAATTACATCCCCTTTTTCTTCAAAAAATCAGTGGTATACGTTCCGTCGTTAAATTCCTTGTCGGATAAAATATCAAGATGCAAGTCTATATTAGTGTCTATTCCGTCAAGCACAAGCTCGCAAAGGGCTGCACGCATTTTACGAATTGCTTCCTCGCGATTGTTTGCGCATACTATAAGCTTTCCGATCATCGAATCATAAAACGGAGGTACAGTATAGTCCTGATACACCGCCGTATCAAATCTGACCCACGGACCGCCCGGAATATGAAGTATACCTATTTTTCCGCATGACGGCTTAAAATTCTCGTTCGGATTTTCGGCATTAATTCTGCATTCTATCGCATGACCGTCTATCTTGACATCGTCCTGAGTAAAGCCGAGCTTAATACCTGCCGCAACTCTTATCTGCCATCTCACAAGGTCAATACCCGTAACCATCTCTGTTACAGTATGCTCAACCTGGAGTCTTGTATTCATCTCCATGAAATAAAAATTCTTGTTTTTGTCGTACAAGAACTCAATCGTACCAAGTCCTGTATATCCGACGGCACGAACAGCCTTAACCGCCGCTTCGCTCATTGCCTTTCTCGTTTTATCATCAACAGCCGCAGACGGACTTTCCTCTATCAGCTTTTGATTTTTTCGCTGCATTGAGCATTCTCTTTCGCCAAGACATACGACATTTCCGAAATTATCGGCAATAATCTGCATTTCTATATGCTTAACGGGGAAAACGTACTTTTCCATGTACACTCTGCCGTCGCCGAATGCGGCTTGCGCCTCCGCAGTTGCCGAATTAAATGCACCCGATATTTCATCCTTGCTGTTTACAAGTCTTATTCCTCGTCCGCCGCCGCCTGCTCTTGCCTTTATCAAAACGGGATACCCGATTTTATCCGCCGCTTTTTCGGCATCCTCGGCATCATTTAAAAGGCTCGTACCCGGTACAATCGGCACTCCGACCTCGCTTACCGTTTTTCTGGCATTATCCTTATCGCCCATTTTTGTGATAATATCACTGCTCGGACCTATAAACGTAACTCCGCATTTTTCGCAAAGCTCGGCAAATTTGGGGTTCTCGGACAACAGCCCGTACCCCGGATGAACAGCCTGACAATGCGTAGCGTCGCACACCGTAAGAATTGCCGCCATATTAAGATAACTATCCTTAACCTGAGCCGGTCCTATGCAATATGCTTCATCGGCAAGCGAAACATGGAGCGCATCCCTGTCAGCCTCCGAATACACCGCAACGGTGCTTATTCCCATATCCTTGCACGCACGTATTATTCTTACAGCAATTTCGCCTCTGTTTGCAATTAATATCTTTGAAAACACAGTTTTACTCTCCTTTTACGGCGGCAAACGAAAATTCACCGCTCATGCAAAGCTTACCGTCAACTTTTGCACTGCCTTTAACAAAATAAAACGGCGCACGTTCTCTTGTGCATACACACTCAAACTCAATCGTATCGCCGGGCTTTACCGGATTTTTAAAGCGCACCTTATCCATACCGGTAAACATCGGCGTTGCACCTTTTATTTTGTCGGCAAACATAACGCAGCACGTCTGTCCCGCCATTTCGCAAAGTATGACTCCGGGCACAACGGGATTGCCGGGAAAATGACCGTCCAAAAACCACTCATCACCCTTGACATGGTATTTTCCGTGTGCCGCTCCGTCCTCCGATACCCACGCTTCATCAACCAAAAGCATGGAATTTCTGTGAGGTAAAATGTTTTTTATTTCTTCCCTGTTCATTATATCACCTGATTACAAATAATGTTTGTCCGTATTCGACAACCTGCTCGTTTTCTGCACAAATCTCGGCAATTTCGCCGTCACAATCGGCTGTTATTTCATTCATAAGCTTCATTGCCTCAATTATGCAAAGCACGTCACCTTTTTTAACCTTACTGCCGACAGTAACGTACGGCTCTTCCTCGGGTGATGACGCAGCATAAAATACACCTACCATAGGCGCTTTTACGGGTTTGCCGGAAACTGTCTGCACTTCGGCAGTCTGCACATTATCCGCAGCCGGAGCAATCGGTACAGCAGTAACCGCACACTCAGGCTCTCTCTTAAGCTTTATTTTACAATCCGCATCGTCCATCTCAAGTGACGTCAAGCCGTAGTTTTTAACTATTTCGGCAAGCGCTTCAATATTTTTTATATCCATTTTATATTTTCCTTTCGGGCTTAAAACTTTTTGAATATCACACAAGCATTATGTCCGCCAAAGCCAAGAGATATTGATGCGGCATATTCAACATCGCTTTCTCTTGCCGTATTCGGAACGTAGTCGAGGTCACAGTTTTCATCGGGTACTTTATAACCGATTGTCGGCGGAATAATTCCGTCCTCAAGCGTTTTAACACACGCTATCGCCTCAACCGCACCTGCCGCACCGAGCATATGGCCTGTCATGGATTTTGTAGAGCTTATCTGAAGCTTTTTCGCATTTTCCTCTCCGAAAGCTTTCTTAATCGCAAGTGTTTCGGATTTATCGTTAAGCGGTGTGCTTGTTCCGTGTGCATTTACGTATATTTTCTCCGAGCCGTCAATGCCTGCCTCACGCATTGCAAGACGAATTGCGCCTGCACCGCCTTCAGCCTCCGGGTCGGGCGCCGTAACGTGATATGCGTCACAAGTATTTCCATAGCCGCATATTTCGGCATAAATATGAGCGCCGCGCTTAACGGCTCTGTCGTATTCCTCAAGCACAAGTATACCGCTGCCCTCGCCCATGACAAATCCGTCACGCTCCTTGTCGAACGGTATCGACGCACGAGCAGGGTCGTCACGCTTTGTAAGTGCCATACAGTTTGTAAATCCGGCAATGGCAAGACGATTTACAGCCGCCTCGGAACCGCCTGCAATAACAGCGTCGGCATATCCGTGTGCAATTGCATGGAATGCCTCGCCTATGGAGTGGTTTGACGTTGCGCAAGCCGTAACTATCGGCAGACACACGCCCTTTGCTCCGTATCTGATTGCTATATTTCCCGCTGCAATGTTGCCAATCATTTTGGGGATAAAATGCGGCGAAACTCTGCCCGGTCCCTTTTCCGTAAGCTGAATTGTTTCAGAAACAAACGTATCCATTCCGCCTATTCCCGAGCCGACATAAACGCCGAGTCTTTCGGGTTCAACCGTTCCTATTATTCCGCTGTCCTCAACAGCCTCCTTTGCGGCCGCAAGCGCATAAACGGCAAACATATCGAGCTTTCTGAGCTCACTTTTGCTTTCAACATATTTTTCAGGCTCGAAGTCCTTAACCTCTGCCGCAATTTTTACCTTAAGGTCGGATGTGTCAAACTTTGTTATAAAGTCAACACCGCATTTACCGCTCTTAAGACTCTCCCAAAGCTCACCTGCACTGTTTCCGACAGGCGTTATTGCACCTATCCCGGTTACTGCTACTCTATTCATACCAAAAATTCTCCCGTTATCAGATTTGATTTCTACTAAATGTAAAGTCCGCCGTCAACGCTTAGCACCTGTCCGGTAATATAACCCGAAGCGTCCGAAGCAAAAAACTTAACGGCATTTGCAACGTCCTCTGCCGCACCGGGGCGGTGAAGCGGAATACTTTCGACAAACGCATTTTTCGTGTCGTCGGAAAGCACCTTTGTCATATCCGTTTCAATATAGCCGGGCGCAATCGCATTACACGTTATACCTCGCGAAGCAAATTCCTTTGCAACCGATTTTGTAAGACCGACAACACCTGCCTTTGACGCAGCATAGTTTGCCTGCCCGACATTACCCATAAGACCAACAACGGAGCTTATGTTAATTATTCTTCCGCTGCGCTGTTTTAAAAACGGACGTGTAAAGTGCTTTATAAAATTAAACGTACCTTTTAAATTTGTATTGATACAAGCGTCAAAATCTTCTTCCTTCATTTGCATAACAAGCTTATCACGTGTTACGCCGGCATTGTTTACAAGAATATCAACATTTCCGAAATCGGCAAGAATTTTCTCTGCCGTGTTTTTGGATTCTTCAAAATCCCCGACATTACATTTATATATTTTGCATTTTGTAACGGCTGATAATTCCTCAAGTGCAGCATTTGCCGCCTCATCGTTTCCGCCGTAAACTATCGCAACCTCGCAACCCGCATCGGCAAGCGCTTTTGAAACCGCAAATCCTATTCCGCGGCTGCCGCCCGTAACGACTGCTTTTTTTGTACTCATTTTATTCTCCCCCATCCGCAGTGTTTATTTTAAAGCCTCCGAAGCCTTTACAATATCGTCCTCTGTCTGAACATTAAGTATTTTAACATCACGGCTGATTTTCTTTATAAGACCGCTGAGAGTTTTTCCTGCTCCGACCTCTATAAATGTGTCAAAGCCTTCCGATATCATATTTTCAATCGTTTCTCTCCAGCGAACCGGATGGTTTATCTGCTCGGAGATAAGCTCTTTTTTATCATAAGGCTTAGCCGTTGAATTTGCATAAACGGGTATTTGGGGGGCTGAATAATCCGCATCCTTTAAATACTCGCTCATCTTCTCCGACGCCTCATTCATAAACGGGCAATGGAATGCACCGCTTACGGCAAGCGGCACAGCTCTTCCGCCGTTTTCCGCCACTTTTTTTGAAAGCTCGTCAATTTTATCGCACGCACCGGCACAAACAAGCTGTCCCTTACAGTTATAGTTTACCGGATACACCTCGCCTGTTTCTGCGCACATTTTTTCAACCGCCTCATCGTCAAGACGCAAAACGGCTGTCATTTTCCCTTTATTTTTCTCACTCGACTCCTGCATAAATTCGGCTCTTTTGCAAACAAGACGAAAGCCGTCCTCGTTTGAAAAAGCACCGGCATATGTAAGCGCCGGTATTTCACCGAGCGAAAATCCCGCAACGGCATCGGCAAAAATTCCTGCCTCATTCAACGCTTTTGCTGCCGCAAGGTCGAATGCGAAAAGACACGGCTGAGTATTGATTGTTATTCCAAGCTCCTCCGCCGACGCACCGAAACACATATCGGTTGTTCCCTTGCGAACTGCGTCACACGAATCGAAAATCTCTTTTGCCGCCGCACTGCTTTGGTATAATTCCTTACCCATTCCGCTGTACTGTGAGCCCTGACCTGCGAAAACGAATGCTATTTTACCCATTTTTCCGCTCCTTTCAAGACCTCCTCAGCCTCGGAGAAAATCTCCTTTATAAGACTTTCGCACGTTTCCTTTTTATTAATCATACCGGAAATCTGACCTGCGAGGAATGTTCCCTCGTCGAGATTACCTTCTTTTACTGCCTTTCTCAAGCTTCCGACACCCATAGCTTCAAGCTCATCGTTTGAAACATTAGCGTCATATTCCGCCTTAAACATTTTTCTTGTAAGCGGTGTTTTAATGCTTCTTACGGGATGACCGAGTCTTTTACCCGTGATAATAGTATCAATATCCTTAGCCTTTAAAACCTTTTCCTTATACACGTCGCTTATTGAGCATTCGTCCGTTACAAGAAATCTCGTACCGAGCTGAACGCCTACCGCACCGAGCATAAATGCTGCCGCAACTCCGCGTCCGTCACCTATTCCGCCTGCTGCGATAACAGGGATATTAACGGCATTTACAACCTGAGGCACAAGCGCCATTGTCGTAAGCTCTCCTATATGACCGCCCGACTCGCCGCCTTCCGCTATTACTGCCGCCGCACCTGCACGCTCCGCAATTTTGGCAAGACCCGTTGACGGAACAACAGGGATAACAGAAATATTATGCTCATTCCAAAGCTTCATATATTTTGTCGGATTGCCTGCACCCGTTGTTACAACCTTAACGCCCTCCTCGCATACAACCTGCGCCGCCTCATCGACATAAGGACTCATAAGCATAACGTTAACTCCAAACGGCTTATCCGTCAATTCCTTGCATTTTTTAATTTCGCTTCTGAGCTGTTCGCCGTTAGAATTCATTGCGGCAATAATTCCGAGACCTCCGGCATTTGACACTCCTGCGGCAAGCTTTGCGTCCGCAACCCATGCCATACCGCCCTGAAAAATAGGGTATTGAATACCGAGCATATCACAAATCGGTGTTTTTATCATATTATTCGCCGTCCCTTCAAGCTTGTAAAGTCGGAATATAATTTATTCCGAATATATATAAATTTAATAATATTCAATAAAGATTGAGATTGCCGATAGATATACTGCGGCAATCTCATAAATAAATTACTTATTTTCTTCTATGTATTTAACCACAGAACCAACAGTTTTGAAATCGCCGCTAACCTCAATTGAAACGCCAAATTCATCTTCAACGCTCATCATAAGCTCAACGGTGTCAAGAGAATCAAGACCGAGCTCCTCAAACGTTGTATCTTCGTTGATTGAGCTTGCGTCAACGTCTGTGTAATCCTCCAAAATTCCGATAACCTTTTCAAGTACCATTTCTTTTACCTCCATTAATTTATTGCTGAGAGTGATGTCACTCTAAGTTTAACTTTATTTTCCCCACTCAAACACGCACGCCGCCCGTGCAAGTCCTGCGCCGAACGCACAAAGAACGACCTTATCGCCTTTTTTAAGCTTGTCCTCTTTATTTAGTTCATCGAGCATTATCGCAACCGACGCCGAGGAAGTATTTCCGTAATGCTCAACATTATGCGGAACCTTCTCATCATCGAGTTTAAGGCGCACACGTGCAAAGTTTATTATTCTCAGATTTGCCTGATGAAGAACATAGTAAGATATATCATCATCCGTTAAATCGTTCTTTTTAAGTATTCCTCTTATATCGCTCGTTATTGACGATACGGCAAACTTAAATATCTCCTGACCGTTCATTTTCAAAAACTCGTCCTCCGGAGCATTTGTTCTGTAAGGACAGTTACCGCTCTTGCCGTTTATATAAAGCGGAGCAGAATTACCGTCCGTTTTAAGCGAAAAATCGGTAAGCGTGTCGCTTTTTCTTACAACAGCCGCACCTGCACCGTCACCGAAAAGCACGCACGTTGACCTATCATTCCAATCAGCAATTTTTGAAATCTGCTCGGCGCAAACAACAAGAACATTTTCCGCTCTGCCCGAGCCGATATATCCGTCTGCCACGTCAAGTGCGAAAATAAATCCGCAGCAGCCCATATTCAAATCTATCATTCTGCCGGTTTTAATTTCAAGCTCCTTTGCAACAAGACAGGAAAGCGACGGCGATATAAAATCACCCTGAAGCGTTGAGCAAACGACAGCGTCTATTTCCTCCGGTGATATGCCTGCATCGGACATAGCATCCTTTCCCGCCTCTGCGGCAAGCGATAAAACCGTTTCATCGGTTATAACCCGTCTTTGCCTTATGCCCGTCCTCTCGCTTATCCATTCGTCGCTTGTGTCGAGAAATTCAGCGAGCATATCGTTTGTAACCATTTTCTTCGGCACAGCCTTGCCCGTACCTATTATTGTAAAACTCATAATTATCTTTCCGCCCTACATGAAAACTTATACATTGTCGTTTTATTATACGTATCTCCGCAGCGCAGGAAAATACTCGGAAAATGCGAATACTCCATAGCATCGGGGAAACACTGGGTTTCAACACACACCGCATGATGCGCACCCAAAACACAGCCGTCTTTTCCGATTGAACCTTCCTCAATAGCGTTGCCGGTATAAATCTGAACACCCGGCATATCGGTATAACAATACATCATTATTCCTGTTTTTTCACATTTTATATAACCGAATCTTTTCATAGACTGTCCGCCGTCGAGCACAAAATTATGGTCAAAGCCGTTAAACATTTTAATCTGTTCATCATCGCTTTTGAAAATCTTGCCGAATTTTTTAGCTTTCCTAAGGTCAAACGGTCTTCCCTCAACGGAAAGAATTTCGCCGGTCGGAATGCATTCGCTTGTGTTAGGCGTGAAAAACCTGCTCTTAAGCATAATTTCATGGTCGTCAATCGTTCCCGAATTATGACCGCCGAGATTAAAATACGCATGATTTGTCAAATTAACAACAGTATCCTTATCGCAGCTTGCCTCATACTGGATTTTGAGCGTATTATCCATAAAAAGTGTGTATGTAACACTAACGGTAAGCTTTCCGGGATAACCCTCCTCGCCATCCTCCGATGTTGTAACAAAAGTTATTGAAGGCTCTTTTGCCGTACCGCAGAATGCTTCAGCTTTCCAAAACTTTTTGTCAAACCCTCTAAAGCCACCGTGTAAGCTGTTGTTTCCGTCATTTATTCCCGATGTAAAAGTATTGTTTCCGACTTTAATGGTACCGTTTTTTATTCTGTTTGCACATCTGCCTATAACCGCACCGAAATAGCCGGGATTTTCCTCGTATGCTTCAAGTGTTTCATGTCCCAGAACAACGTCCGTCGGGTTGCCGTTTCTGTCAGGAACAATAAGACTTCTTATTGTTGCACCCCTGTCCAAAACGCACATCTGCATACCGTTTCCGTTTTTTAATTTAAATACTCTGAGATCTCTACCTTCGCATTTACCCTCTAATGTACATGTGATTGCCAAAGCGCCACTCCCTTTATTAATCAGTTTTTTTACTTAAAACCTAATATATCTTATCATATATTAAGCTTTAATGCAAGCTTTTTTTTGTTTATTAACATATAATTCATATTTTGTACAATCACTCACATCTTTTTTGTAGTGTTTGACAAATCAAAATAAAATGAATTTGTTTTTTTTGGTATATAAAGTTTCTCAAACAAACTCTCTAACAGCTCTTTTATAAGCTTCGACAGGGTCGTCGCTTGCCGTTATCGGTCTGCCGACAACTATAAAATCAGATCCGATTTGTTTTGCCTTTTCGGGAGTTGTAACTCTTACCTGGTCACCTACCTCACCGCCTGCAAAGCGAATACCCGGAGTTACGGTAAGAAAATCATCTCCGCAAACCGAATGAACCTTCTGAGCCTCAAGCGGCGAGCATACAACACCGTCAAGTCCGGCATCCTTTGCGTTTTTCGCATAATGCATAACAACCTCATCAATCGGACGGTCTATTAAAAGCTCATCTCTCATTCTCTCCTCACTCGTTGACGTGAGCTGAGTTACGGCAATTAAAATCGGTCTTGTACCGTCGGGACGAGTCAATCCCTCAAGCGCCGCCTTCATCATTTCCTTTGTGCCGAACGCATGAAGATTGCACATGTCAACATCAAGCTCGCTTAAAACACGCATTGATTTTTTTACCGTGTTCGGAATATCGCAAAGCTTTAGGTCGAGAAAAATCTTATGACCTCTTTTCTTAATCTCACGTACCATGTCGGCACCCGATGAATAAAAAAGCTCCATTCCGATTTTAACAAACGGCTTAACGTCGGTAAATTTGTCCAAAAAAGCCAAGCATTCTTCTTTGCCCGCAAAATCGCAAGCTATAATAACATCTCTTTGCATATACCTAACCCCCAATATTTTATCTGTGTGCCGCTCCGATTATATCGGAAAGGCTGTCTATACCGTACTTTTCCATAACGGACGGCAAGCTCTCTATTATATCCCTGCACGCAAACGGATTTATGAGATTTGCCGCACCTACCTGCACCGCCGCCGCACCGGCAAGCATCATTTCAATAACGTTTTCCGCACTTTCGACTCCGCCTATTCCCATGATAGGAATTTTAACCTTTTCAAAAACGTTATACACTATCTTAAGCGCAGTCGGGAAAACGGCAGGTCCTGAAAAACCTCCGACCTTGTTTGCGATAACCGGCTTTTTCGTTTTAAGGTCAATTCTCATACCGGTAAACGTGTTTACAAGACTTAAGCCGTCAGCACCGCCCTCCTCGCAGGCAAGCGCAATTTCGCATATGTCCGTAACATTCGGCGTAAGCTTCATAAATACGGGCTTTGTTGTTACCTCTTTAACCTTTTTCGTAACGGCATATGCATTTTCGCAGCTCATTCCAAAGCTGTGACCGCCGCCGCTTACGTTCGGACAGCTGATATTAACCTCTATTATACCAACCTGCTCCTCTTTGTCTATCCTTTCGCAGCAGTACGCATATTCGTCTATTGAAAAACCGCTTATATTCGCAATAACTTTCTTGTTAAAGCACTTTTTAAGGCGGGGCAATTCGTCATTTATAACGCTTTCAATCCCCGGATTTTGAAGTCCGACCGAATTTATAATACCTCTTTCGCATTCAGCAATACGAGGCGTCGGATTTCCGAATCTTTTATCCTTTGTCGTCCCCTTAAACGAAAAGCTCCCGAGAATATTTATATCGTAAAGCTCCGCAAATTCATATCCGTATCCAAAAGTACCGCTTGCCGGTATTATAGGGTTGTCAAGCTTCATTCCGCATAAATTTACAGTGGTGTTTTTCATTGATATACTCCTTTCGCAGACCGGGTTTAAAGAAAAACCTCTCGCCCTCCGTTAAAAGATAATTTCATCCTTTTTAAGAACAGGGCCGTCTTTGCATATTCTCTTGTAGCCGTATTTTGTTTTACAGCTGCAACCCATGCACGCACCGAAACCGCAGCCCATGCGTTCTTCAAAGCTGTATTCTCCGTCAGCGCTTACCGCATTGTATACAGCCTTAAGCATCGGCTCCGGACCGCAGGCATACGTATATGAATATCCGCCGAGGTTCTTTATCGCATCGGTTACAAACCCACGTATTCCGTAGCTTCCGTCCGCTGTTGTAACATACACGCTGTCGGACAGCTTTTTAAACTCGTCCTCATAGAACACATCGTCCTTTGAGTTAAAGCCGAGAACGACAATAGGGTTGTCAAGCTCCTTTGCAAGGCGGTAAAGCGGCGGTGTTCCCACTCCTCCGCCGATTAAAAGCGCTCTTGACTTTGACGCCGAGGTATCAAAGCCGTTACCAAGCCCCGACATAACATCAAGCACCTCTCCGCCCGAAAAATGCGACATTTTATCCGTACCCTTGCCGACAACCTTATATATTATCGTAACGCTTTTTTCATCCCAATCGCATACGGAAATGGGGCGTCTTAAATAAAGTCCGTCAAGGCGAATGTTTATAAACTGACCGGGACGGGTTATATCGCCGGTATCGCCCGAAAGCACCATGCGGTACACATCGTTTGCGATTTTTTCGTTAGAAATAACAGTAAAATCAGATACTTTCATAAATCTACTCTCCGTTACTGTGCGTCGATTGTTGAAATGCAGAATGTTGTCTCCTCCAAAACGTCGAGCAATGCACCGACAGTATCGAGAGAGGTAAACATTGTAACATTGTTTTCAACCGCACATCTTCTTATTTCATATCCGTCTGAGGCATGGTCGGCATCGTTGATGTCACGTGTATTTACAACGTAGCTTACATAGCCTTTTCTTATGGTATCGAGAATTTCCTCGCTTCCCGTACTTATCTTTTCCCTTATTTTAGTTCTTATACCGTGTTTTTTAAGAAATTTTGCGGT
The DNA here is from genome assembly GCA_934486495.1 of uncultured Clostridia bacterium. Lineage (GTDB taxonomy): Bacteria > Bacillota > Clostridia > UBA1381 > UBA1381 > RGIG9115. Next base: position 10,856 of record CAKSPW010000026.1, on the reverse strand, counting down.
ACCCTCTGTTGCTTCTATATTAAAGCCGAGGTTGTAAAACCGTCTTACAAGCGGAAGCGCTTCCTCCTTGTCGCCATCGGCAACCGTAACCAAAACCGTACCGTAATTTGTAACGTTCATTCCGGACGCCTGCAAAGCCTTATAAAGCGCTCTTGTAAACTTTCCGTCATAACCTATCGCCTCACCCGTTGACTTCATTTCGGGAGAGAGATATGCGTCAAGTCCGCTTATTTTAGAGAATGAGAATGCAGGTGCTTTTACATACCAGCGCTGCTTTTCTTCCGGATAGAGAACGTTTATTCCCTGCTCCTTAAGCGACTTTCCGAGAATTACGAGCGTAGCTATATCGGCAAGCTGATAACCGGTTGACTTTGAAAGGAACGGAACGGTTCTTGACGATCTCGGATTTACCTCTATTACGTAAACATTTTCGTCCTTGTCAACGATGAACTGTATGTTATAAAGACCGATTATTCCTATTCCCAAACCGAGCTTTTTCGTATAGTCGAGAATTGTGTCCTTAGCCTTTTGCGACACGCTGAAGGTCGGATAAACGCTTATACTGTCGCCCGAATGGATACCGGTTCTTTCAATATGCTCCATTATACCCGGAACGAACACATCAGTACCGTCACACACGGCGTCAACCTCAAGCTCCTTACCCTCGACGTATTTATCAACGAGAACAGGCTTATCCTCATCTATTTCAACGGCTGTTTTCAAATATCTTCTCAAACCCTGCTCATCAGATACAATCTGCATTGCTCTGCCGCCGAGAACAAAGCTCGGACGAACGAGTACGGGAAATCCGATTTTTTTAGCCGCCTCAACGCCTTCTTCTATATTTGTTACCGCTCTGCCGTTCGGCTGCGGAATATTGAGTTCAACCATTATTTTTTCAAACGAATCTCTGTTTTCCGCCTTTTCTATACCCTCAAAATCCGTACCTATTATCTTAACGCCGTGCTTCATAAGCGGCTCTGCAAGGTTAATTGCCGTTTGACCGCCGAGTGAGGCAATAACGCCCATAGGCTTTTCAAGATGAATAATATTTAAAACGTCCTCCGATGTAAGCGGCTCAAAATAAAGCTTATCGCTTGTCGTATAGTCGGTTGAAACCGTTTCGGGGTTGTTGTTTATTATAATTGATTCGTAGCCGTACTCTTTAATCGTTTTAACGGCATGAACGGTTGAATAGTCAAACTCAACGCCTTGTCCTATTCTGATCGGACCCGAACCGAGAACTATAATCTTCTTTTTATCGCTTACAACAGATTCGTTTTCCTCCTCATATGTTGAATAGAAGTACGGAACATAGCTTTCAAACTCGCTTGCGCACGTATCAATCATCTTATAAACGGGGAACATATTTTCCTTTTCTCTCATTTTAAATACGCTCTCCTCATCCGTTTTCCAAAGATGAGCGATGTATTTATCGGAAAAGCCCATTTTCTTTGCTTTGTAAAGAACGTCCGCATTGCCGATATTCTCCTCAAGCACCTTTTCATAATCAACGATATTTTTGATTTTGTCAAGGAAAAACATATCAATCTGTGTGATATTGCAGATTCTGCTGTGGTCAACGCCGAGCCACATAAGCTGTGCAATGGCATAAATACGGTCGTCCGTACCCTCGGCAATGTATTCGAGCAGATCGTCAACGCTCATGTTTTCCTTATCGAATTTTGACATATATATATGGCAAACGTCAATTTCAAGCGAACGAATTGCTTTGAGAAGACTTTCTTCAAACGTTCTGCCCACGCTCATAACCTCGCCTGTTGCTTTCATCTGCGTGCTTAGCTTATTTGAAGCCTGACGGAACTTATCAAACGGGAAACGCGGCATTTTAGTAACAACATAGTCGAGCGTAGGCTCAAACGATGCAGGTGTGTTTGCAAGCTGAATTTCATCAAGCGTCATACCTACCGCTATTTTTGCCGACACCCTTGCAATCGGGTATCCGCTAGCCTTTGAAGCAAGCGCACTCGAACGTGAAACTCTCGGATTTACTTCTATGACATAGTAACGGAACGACTGCGGGTCAAGCGCAAACTGAACGTTACATCCGCCCTCTATTTTAAGTGCACGGATTATTTTAAGCGCACTGTTTCTGAGCATATGATATTCCTTGTTGGTAAGCGTTTGGCTCGGTGCAACGACTATTGAGTCGCCTGTATGTATTCCGACCGGGTCAACGTTTTCCATATTACAAATGGTAATTGCGGTATCATTCCCGTCACGCATTACCTCGTATTCTATTTCCTTATATCCTTTTATACTCTTCTCGACAAGAACCTGTGAAACGGGCGAAAGCTTAAGCGCATTTTTCATAATTTCACGAAGCTCTTCCTCGTCATCGGCAAAACCGCCGCCCGTACCGCCGAGCGTAAATGCCGGACGAAGAACAACGGGATAACCGATTTTTTCCGCCGCTGCCAATCCTTCCTCGATAGAATGAGTTATAACAGACTCAAGTACAGGCTCGCCAAGCTCCTCGCAAAGCTCTTTAAAAAGCTCTCTGTCCTCCGCACGCTCAATGCTCTCACTGCTCGTGCCCAAAAGCTCTACCTGACACTCGTTTAAAACACCTTTTTTTGCAAGCTGCATTGCAAGGTTAAGTCCGGTTTGTCCTCCGATACCGGGGACGATTGCGTCGGGGCGTTCATATCTTATGACTCTTGCGGCATATTCGAGCGTAAGCGGCTCCATATATACCTTATCCGCAATTGTCGTATCCGTCATAATCGTTGCCGGGTTGGAATTTAACAAGACAACCTCATATCCTTCTTCCTTAAGCGCAAGGCAAGCCTGTGTTCCGGCATAGTCAAATTCAGCCGCCTGACCTATAACGATAGGACCCGAGCCGATTACAAGTATTTTCTTTAAGTCTTGTCTTTTAGGCATTTTTGTTACTCTCCTTCATGTTCAAAATAAATTTGTCAAACAAATATCCGCTGTCCTCAGGTCCGGGCGCACTCTCGGGGTGGTACTGAACGGAGAAGATGTTATCCTTTTTGCACTCCGCCCCCTCAACCGTATTGTCAAGAATATTAATATGAGTAGCCTCAAGTCCCGTGCCGTCAAGACTTTCCCTGTCAACGGCATAGCTGTGGTTTTGGCTTGTGATTTCTATTTTGCCGTTCTGAAGATTTTTTACAGGATGATTTCCGCCTCTGTGACCGAATTTAAGCTTGTACGTTTTTCCGCCGTATGCAAGGCTTATAAGCTGATGACCGAGACATATTCCGAAAATGGGATATTTCCCGCGGAGCGCCTTAACGGTTTCTATAACCTCGGGAACGTCCTCCGGGTCGCCCGGTCCGTTTGAGAGAAATACTCCGTCGGGCTTCATGAAGTCGATTTCCTCAGCCGATGTGTTGTAAGGAACGATTGTAACGTTACAGCCGCGTCTGTTAAGACTTCTTACTATATTAAGCTTAATGCCGCAGTCGATTGCAACGACATTGAATTTATGGTTCGACGTTCTCGAATACCAACGCTTTTTGCAGCTGACAGACGATACGGCGTCATGCCTTACAGGTGTGTTTTTAATAATCTCAAGCGCCTCTGCCTTATCCTTATCCGCCGCGCAGATTATCACTCTTTGGCTTCCCTCATCACGTATCGTTCTTGTAATTTTTCTTGTATCAACACCGTAAATTCCGGGGATACCGTTTTCCTCAAGCACCTCGGAGAGTGTTTTTGTATATCTGAAATTGCTCGGCATATCGTTATATTCTCTCACGATAAGACCGCCGATTGTGGGAGTTTTTGTTTCATAATCGTCGTCCGTAATACCGTAGTTGCCTATAAGCGGATACGTCATTGTTACCATTTGATATGTGTATGACGGGTCGGATACAATTTCCTGATACCCTACCATTGAAGTGTTGAAAACTATCTCGCAAACACGTTCTTTCTTTGCGCCGAACGAATATCCGAAATACTCATCACCGTTTTCAAGTACTATTTTTACATCAAAGTCTGCTGTCATAAACAATTTCCCCCTCATAAAAAGTCATGATACATTTTCCGTAAACCTCATATCCGCCGAACGGCGTGCTTTTTCCCTTTGATAAGAAGTTTCTCGGATTTATTTTATATTTTTCATCAAGATTGTAAATTGTACAGTTTCCCGTTTCAACTCCGATATCTATGCCGAAACGTTTTGCGGGATTGTAGCAAAGCAAATCCATAAGTCTTTTAGGCTCTATCGTTCCGTTTTTTACAAACCTCGTATATAAAAGCGGAAAAGCCGTTTCAAGACCTACTATTCCCATAAGACTGTTTTTAAGTCCGCCCGATTTTTCTTTCTTTGAGTGCGGAGCGTGGTCGGTTGCAATCATATCAATCGTACCGTCGCAAATTCCTTCAATAAGCGCCAGCCTGTCCTCAACGGTTCTTAGCGGAGGATTCATCTTGAACTTTCCGTCCTCCTCCAAATCCTCATCGCAAAGAAGCAGATAATGCGGTGCCGTTTCGCACGTAATGTCAACGCCGTCCGCTTTTGCTCGTCTTATAATTTCAACGCTTTCCTTTGTCGATATATGACACACATGATAAGCGCAGCCTGTTTTTTTCGCAAGCTCCACATCTCTTGCAATCATCGAATATTCGCTCTCCGACGATATACCCTTATGACCGTGCTGCCTTGCGTAATCTCCGTCATGGATATATCCGCCGTTAAGGAGAGAATTATCCTCGCAGTGAGCGCAGATAATCTTACCGAGCGACTTTGCGCGAATCATTGCCTCCTCCATGATTTTCGGGTCTTGAACACCTCGTCCGTCATCGGAAAATGCCACAACATACGGCGCCATGGCACTCATGTTTGAGAGTTTTTCGCCCTGCTGGCCTTTCGTTATCGCACCGTACGGACGAACGTCTATACAAGCATCTTTTTTTATAATTCTACGCTGTTCGATCACGTTTTTTTTCGTATCCATAGCCGGATTTAAATTCGGCATGGCAAAAACGGTTGTATATCCGCCTGCCGCTGCTGCACGGCTTCCCGTCATAATTGTTTCCTTATATTCAAACCCCGGCTGGCGCAAATGAGTATGAACATCGATAAAGCCGGGTATTATAAGCCATCCGCTTGCGTCTATAACGGTACAGCATCCGTCGATTTTAGAACGTTTTTGAGGCCCTACAAAAACGTTGCCTCTGAAAGCTTTGTCCTTATTGGAACAAATAATGTTTTTAAATAGATATTTCATTGCATTCCTCCGAATAATAGATTTTTGTTTAAAAAAATACTGCCCTTATGTGTAGCAAGAGCAGTATATTCGGTCATACGCAGTATAATAATGCATGGCAAACCATGCGTTATACAAAGACTCAATAACACTCTTGTCGGCATCTCTGCACCGAGCTTAAAGATAACAGTCCGATATTGTTTATATTTTAGCACATAAATGCGCCGTTGTCAATAGCTTTTTTCGCATATTTACAAAATATAGTGCATTGTATACAAATCACTATCCTATTTTTAAATATTCAAAGCGGAGCATGACGAAATCTTACCGCCTGCTCCGCCGAAATTTATTTTGTAATTCTGTGGAATATCTTTTTGCCCTTTTTGACAATCATACTGCCGCCGTCGAACATATCCTCCGTTATAATCATAGCCGGGTCCGTAACCTTTTTATCGTTGATTGACAATCCGTTTTGAGTAACAACACGTCTGCCCTCCGACTTTGACGCTACTATTCCGCACTCGGAAATAATGTCGAGAACGCCCTTTCCGACAGCGTCGGGGATATTTGTTGTGGGCATATTTTCGCTCACACCGCCGCCTGCAAATACAGCCTCTGCCGCACTCTTGCACTTTTGAGCCTCTTCCTCGCCGTGAACAAGCTTTGTAACCTCGTATGCAAGAATTTTCTTTGCCTTGTTAAGCTCCGCACCTTCCCATTTTTCCATTTCTCTTATCTCGTCCATCGGAACAAATGTAAGAAGCTTAAGACACTTTATAACGTCCGCATCCTGAACGTTTACCCAATACTGGTAGAAATCGTACGGAGAAGTCTTTTTCGGGTCGAGCCAAACGGCACCGCTTGCCGTCTTACCCATTTTATTTCCCTCGCTGTTTGTCAAAAGCGTAAACGTCATGCCGTAAACCTGCTTTTGGTCTTTTCTTCTGCAAAGGTCTATACCGCCGAGGATATTGCTCCACTGGTCGTCGCCGCCAAGCTCAAGCTTACAGCCGTATTCTCTCGAAAGCATAAGGAAATCGTAGCTTTGCATAAGCATATAGTTAAATTCAAGGAATGAAAGTCCCTTTTCAAGGCGCTGCTTAAAGCACTCCGCCGTAAGCATCTTGTTGACAGAAAAACACGTGCCTATATCACGGAGAAATTCAATATAGTTAAGATTTAAAAGCCAATCGGCATTATTAACCATAAGTGCCTTACCGTCCGAAAAATCGACAACCTTGCCGAGCTGCTCTTTAAAACATTCGCAGTTATGGTCGATTATATCCTTTGTCATCATCGATCTCATATCCGTTCTGCCCGACGGGTCGCCGACATGACCTGTACCTCCGCCGACAAGCGCAATGGGTCTGTGACCGTAATTCTGCATATGACGCATTACAACCATCTGGAGAAAGTGACCTACATGAAGGCTGTCCGCCGTGGGGTCAAAGCCTATGTAAAAGGTTACCTTTTCCTTACCCAAAAGCTCACGAATTTCGTCCTCGTGAGTTGTCTGCGCTATAAGTCCGCGCTCCTTGAGCACGTCAAAAACATTGTTACTCATCAAATTACGTCTCCTCATAAAATCATTCTTTTGAATTGTATTCATAAAATCATTATAACATATATGCTTTGCTTTGTCAAGAAATTTACAAAAGTTTATGTAAATATTCTACATTAAAAACATCTGCAAATAAAATATTTTATTATACAAATTCAACAGCCGATTCAAAAAATATTTGACTATCGCCGAAAAAAATGATATAATATTTACAAATGACGGATAAGGACTGACAAAATGACAAATTCAAACCACTGCTTCGGCAGAAAACGATATAATACGCTCGACGAATATTTCAAAAAAAAATACGGAGGCAAGGTTATTAAGGTATCGCTTAACGCAGGCTTTACCTGTCCCAACATTGACGGCACAAAAGGTACGGGCGGCTGTACCTACTGTTCGTCATCGGGCAGCGGAGATTTTGCAGGTGACCCGAAAGAAAGCCTTCTAAAGCAGTTTGATACAATTTTAAGCGTTATGCACAGGAAATGGAAAACCGCATCTATGTATATTCCCTATTTTCAGGCGCACACAAACACATATGCGCCGCTTGAATATTTAAAATCGTGCTTTGAGCCGTTTACAGAAACGGAGGGCGTTGTGGGGATTGACATTGCAACACGTGCCGACTGTCTGCCGGACGATGTACTCGATTATCTTGAAGATTTAAACTCGAGATGTGAATTAACGGTTGAACTCGGACTCCAGACAATATTCGACAAAACCGGCGAGAGAATTAACAGATGCATGACATATGACGAATTTCTGCACGGTTACAACGCTTTAAAGGAGCGCAGAATAAAGGTTTGCGTTCATTTAATAGACGGCTTGCCCGGAGAAACGGCTGATATGATGCTCGAAAGCGCAAAAACGGTCGGCGCACTGCGTCCCGATTTTTTAAAAATTCATCTTCTCCACGTAATATCCGGCACTCGTCTTGCGGATGAGTACGCACGGGGAGAGTTTAAGGTACTCGAAATGGACGAATATATAGACATACTTATACGTCAGCTTGAGGTGATACCAAAAGAAACGGTAATGCAGCGGCTGACCGGCGACGGCGCACGCAGCACGCTCACGGCACCGCTTTGGAGCATAAAAAAATTCGAGGTTTTAAATGAAATCGACAGACAGCTTGAAATAAGAAACACTTATCAGGGGAGGTTATTTAAATGAAATGCGGACTTGTTTTGGAAGGCGGCGGAATGAGAGGAATTTTCACCGCCGGAGTTCTTGACTTTTTTATGAAAAACAATATTACATTTGATAATATAATCGGAGTATCGGCAGGTGCGTGCCATGCAACGAGTTATGTGTCAAACCAAATGGGGCGTTCGTTTGACGTTTCCACAAAATATCTCGGCGATAAAAACTATTGCGGTCTTTACAGCTTTTTGAAAACAGGCGATATTTTCGGTGCGGAGATGATTTACAAAACAATCCCCGATATTTTAGACCCGATTGACTCTGAAACATTCAACAAAAATCCGATGAAAATGCAGGCAGTAATCACAAACGCACGCACCGGGAAAGCCGAATATCCGTACATCAGCGATGTAAAACGAGATACCGTGTACATTCGTGCGTCAAGCTCTTTGCCGATTGTGTCAAAAGCCGTTAAAATCGGTAACGAGGAATACTTTGACGGCGGTGTGGCGGATTCAATACCGATAAGACAGTCGGAAAAAGAAGGCTTTTTAAAAAATGTTGTCGTTCTGACAAGACCTCGTGATTACCGCAAAACCCCCGGCGGTAAAGGTGCAATTGCAAAGATCGCACTGCACCGCTATCCGTGTGTTATCGAAGCTATGGCAAAAAGACACGTTATTTACAACAGCACTCTCGACTATATTAAGGAAAGAGAAAAAAGCGGCAACGTTTTTGTTATCGCACCTCAAACCGACCTCGGTCTTGCAAGAGTCGATAAAAATATCAAACGTCTTAAAGGCGCTTATCTTACCGGATATAACGAGGCGGAAAGACTGTTTTCTCAAATGACCGATTTTTTAAATATCAACTGAAACACCAAGGGCAATCCCTCATCAACCGAAGGATTGCCCTTTTAAATAAATTACTCGGCAAAAACCGTAATTGCGCTCCATGCGTCAATCTCCGGAAGCGTAAGAGTTACACTTCCGTCACCGTTATTCTCCGCCGAAAGCGTTCCGTTTCCGTTATACTGCGTCATATACGTAAATCCGCATCCGACAGTATTTTTTACCCTAAGCTTAAGATTTTTCGCCTTGCCGACAGTCGCATTTATCACCGTGACGCTGACAAGCTTTCTGTCTTTGTTTTCTCTCGGTAAAACAATTGTCTTTGCGTGCGTTTCCAAAACGGCATTGAGCCTGCCGGGGTTAATATACTCCGCCGTGTTCAAAAGCTCGCTTCTTCTTTCGCCGCATATAATTCTGTTCCACAATCCGTCACCGTAGACAGCCCACTTTCCGCCAAACGGAGTTGTAAATATAACCGCTGCCGCCTCGCCCGTGCCGGGTACCGCCTCCCTGCTCGTCTGCTCATAGCTTATAACAGTTTCGTATTTGTTTCCGATTATCGAATACGCACTGTCAGCCGCCCACGGCAGTTTCCAATGTCTTCCCTCAAAGCCTCGGTTTATCGTATGCTCCTCACACACACAAGCAAGTCCGAACGCACCGATACAGCGAACGTTTATATCAAGATCAAAACCTCTTTGCAGAATTATCTCTATCGTTTCGGCATCGGTAATAGCCGGTTTTTTCATCAGATTTTCAAGTTCTTCATTTGTCATAACCTGCGCACAATTGTTATGAAGGAAATATGTACTTTCCGTATCGTGCGAGTATGCAGTCGGAATACCGCAAAGCATAAGCTCCGTTCCGCTGCTCCACGGTTCATGGCACCACGCAAAATCCTCTTTCGTTTTTGCAAGATACGCCTTTTCGGGAAGCGCCAAAACAATACCTGCCTGTACGGATTGCTTTGAGCATTCGGCAAGCTTTTCCCAATACGGAGCATGACGCGAAAACTCTCCGAGCATTTCGCCGTGCCATTCCATAGGCTCATAATCATTCATCAGCATGGCATAGCTTGCCGACGTACAGCCCGACGCAAGATAAAGCGTTGTTTCAAAACAGGTTCCGGCAATGGTTTTGCCGAACTTAACATCGGGCAGATTTTCAATCTCGGGGCATTTTTCCTCTACAAAAGAGGGCAGCATATGATTTTGATAATTTATAATGCAAATCTTTTCAATAAACGCATTTATGTCATAATCATCATATGCACCACCGCCCGGACGTGTGCGGGGAGCTTTGCCCGTTGCGTCACGCATTGCGGAAAACATATGTTCATAGCCGTATCCTGTCAATCCCCCGTTTGCGCAATACTGAAGTCCGACAGCACTGTCCTCACACGCGGAATTAACCGCTTTGGATAAAAGAAAAGAAAGCTCTTTTTGAGATGTTCGCAAAAATTCAATATACTTTACTCTTACGTCAAGGTTATCGTTTATCGCTCTGTACAGCTCTTCCCTCGTAAAATTAAAATTGTTTTCCGCATTAAATCGTCTGATACAATCATCGCAGAAACAACCGAGCTTTACCGGCGCATGATTTGTCCAGCGCATATCATCGTCAAACCACACGCAATCGGGTTTTATTGCCGAAACGTATATTTTAATTTCTTCGATGGTGTACTTGCGAAAAAATTCGTCGTTCGGGCAAAAACAATAATTCGCCCGTGTACCGTCAGGACCGGTGAAACGTGCAACAGGTGAATTTTCAAACACAAGTCCCGAACAGTCGTAAGAACGAATATATTCGCCGTGTCCGATTGTGTTGCTTATCTGCAGACTCACACCGACGCCTGTTTTGCGAAATTTTTCAGCAATGACCGCAAGCTTTTCCGCCGTCTTTTTGTGGTCGTCAATACTCGGAAATCCGTACTCGCTCGCAAGCCAGACATCTGTGCATGAGCCGGGATTTTCCTTGATTTTTTCGATTAGTTCATCAATAAATTCTTCTTTGACCTGAGTCTTTGACCCAAGCCTTTGTATAAGAGTAATCATAGCTGCTCTACCTCGCTTTTTTAATATAAGGCAAGTATATCAT
>CAKSPW010000025.1 GCA_934486495.1 uncultured Clostridia bacterium | reverse complement strand
TTCTAAACCGAACTCTTTTTCCGAGTATAACCCTCGTGTCAATTCCGCCGACTGTTTTAAACTTTAAATATCCGCTGTCGGTAACCGAGCTTATTATAAATCCGACCTCATCCATATGTGCGCTGAGCATTATTTTTCTGTCATGATTTTTACCCTCACGAAAGCATATGATATTACCAAGCCTGTCCGTTTCCGTTTTATCGGAATATGGCTGTACCGCCTTTTTTATAATATCTCTTATATCGTCCTCATCGCCGCTTACACCGTCAGCGTTGCAAAGTGTTTCTAAAAGCATAGGTATTCCTCCGCATTCTCATCCGAATTTTCTATAAATCGTACAATAAGGTCACTTGTCGCCTCAATATCCGAAAGTCTTGCCGTTTCTACGGGATTATGCATATACTTAAGCGGAATTGACAAAAGTGCCGTTGCTATTCCGCATCTTGCCGTCTGCACCGCCCATGCATTTGTGCCCGTATATCCGCCGTCAACATCAATATCAAACGGAATATTATATCTGTCCGCAATTTTAATAAGACGCTTGCCGAGCTTCGGATGAATATTCGGTCCGAGCGATATTATACAGCCGCTGCCGCACTCAAACGCATTTTCCGAGTTATCGGGAGTTATGCCGTGGCAAACATCAACAGATATTGAAATATCAGGGTTTACGGCGTATGCCGCAGTTTTTGCTCCCCTTAATCCAACTTCCTCCTGAACGGTTGCGACAGCATAAATATCGGCGCACAGTCTGCATTTTGAAAGACGCTTCATAACATCGATTATAACGGCAACTCCTGCCCTGTCATCAAGAGCCTTCAGACTGATACTGTCGCCGCAAAGTTCTCCTGCCGACTGGCGCATTGTAACGGGCGTACCCACCGTAACAAGCTTTTCTATCTCCTCACGGCTGTAACCCGTATCTATTGACATATCCTCCGTTTTCATTGCCGCGGAGCTTTCGCCCTTTCCCTGCAAATGCGGCGGTTTTGCACCGATAACTCCTCGTATGTCCCGCTTTCCGTGAACGGTAACCTCGGATGACGGAAGTATTCTCTCGTCAATTCCGCCAACGCTTACAAAGCTTAAGAAACCCTCCTCGCTTATTCCCGAAACCATAAGACCTATCTCGTCCATATGACCCTCAATCATTATTTTAAGCGCATTTTCTCTGCCGCATTTTTTCTCGGCGATAACATTACCGAGTGCGTCCGTATAAACTCTGTCGGCATACGGCGCAAAAAGCTTTGATATTTCATCGGAAAAACTGTATTCAAATCCCGACACGCCCCGCATATCGCTGATACGCTTTAATAGTTCTTTCAACATTTACTCATCCCTTCACCTGGTTTTTATTGCTTTCTTTATTGTAAGCGCAAGATACGCACCCATATGCTTTGCACTGACGTTGTTTTTATTCATTTCGGCACATTTTGAAAGCACGTCAATCGCATATGGCATTATATCGGTATATGCGCCTATATTTCTGAGATTTTCCGTATAATCGGTATTCAGCGTCATATTCGTATATCCGCAGCCGATAAACAGCATATCCCTGAAAAAAAGCAAAAGAATATCTATAATATCTCCGGCATCATCCTTATTCTTATCAAAAAAATCAGATACTTCAAAGGCATCCGCCGTTTTTGAAGAAAATATCTTTTCTACCACATCAAAGCTCTTTTTGCGCAGCAGGTTAAAATTTTCATCTAACGCAAGCCTTAATGCTCTGCCGGGATTTCCCCCCGAAAATTGCGCATAAAATCCCGCTCTTCCCTCCAAAGACGGTATCTTGCCTTCAATATACTCCGAAACCCTGTCCGTCCCGAGATTCGGCAATTTAACAAGGGCGCATCTTGACTGCACCGTATCCAAAATCGTTTCCAAATGCGTTGAGGTTATTATAAACACCGCATACTCCGGCGGTTCTTCAATCGTTTTCAAAAGTGCGTTTTGCGCTGCGGTAAGAAGCAAATCACCGTCAATTATATAAACCTTATTATCGGAGAAAAACGGTCTTATGAAAACGTCATCATTAAACTTTCGTATCACTTCCACACCTATGGTTTTTTTACCGTTCTCCGGCAAAACGAATCTTATATCCGGATGCGTTCCTGCCTTTGACATAACGCACGACCGACATTCTCCGCACGGCGCATTTTTTTTATTTGAGCAAACTACGGCGGCGCTTATAAGCTTGGCAAATTCGCCCCTGCCCATACCTTCCTCGCCGTATATTATCCATGCGTGCGGATTTCTCCCGTTTCGCACCGCATCAATCATAGCTTCAGCTATTTCGTTATGAAATATTTCATATCCGTACATCGTTTTCTCCAATTCTTGAAACAATATTATGCTTATAGTATTTTTTCAGCTTTTTATCCGAAATATGCACAAGGAAAAACCAAACCGCCATTGATAAAACAGAAATAAGTATAGCGATATTTTCACGTATACCGAGTGCCGCCGCAACGGAATATGCAAGAAAAAGCACCAAAAGCGGAGTAATATAGACGATAAATGCCGCAAGAAAAACCTTTGACGATTTCATCGAGAATATAACCGTATCCCCGACATTTATTCCGTCCTTATACTCCGCCGTAACCGTTTGACTCTTAAGTCCGCAGCCGCCTTTACAGCTGTCACAGCTGCCGCATGAGGAGGAACGCAAAACCGACAATACAATTCCGTCTGCCGATACGCGCTCAACTCTACCGTACTGCTCCATAATTACACCTCCGACAATGACTGTTTATAATCATTCTTAAAGCCCTCACAATTTTGAAGCAGCTCTTTTGCGTGATTTTTGGAGGTATCCGTAATATCTCCGCCCGTTATTCTCGCAAGCTCGTCCACTCTGCCGTCATACGAAAGCTCGCTGACCGTTGTTTTTGCACCCTTTTCATCGGACATCTTTTCTATCAAATAATGATGCTCCGCCATGGACGCAAGCTGCGGCTGATGCGTAATGCAAAGCACCTGTCTGCCGACCGATATTTCAAAAAGCTTCTCCGCTATCTTCTTTGCCGCAAGTCCCGATACACCTGTGTCAATCTCGTCAAAAATAAGAGTATCCACGCTATCGGTAAGCACCGTTTTTAAAGCGAGCATAGTTCTTGAAAGCTCACCGCCGGACGCAATTTTTGTCAAAGGCTTCATCGGTTCTCCGCCGTTTGTGCGAATTAAAAACTGCACCTCATCAATACCGTTTGAAGTCGGCTCATGCTCCTTTATTTCAACCCCGAAAACAGCGTGCGGCATATTAAGCTCCGAAAGAGCGGCTGTGATTTTGCCCTCAAGCTCGTCTGCCGCCTTTTTTCTTTTATCCGAAAGCTTTTTCGCACTTGCCATCATCCGGCATTCATATTCATCCTTAAGATGCATAAGCTCCTCAAGCCGCTCCTGCGAATTATCAAGCTTATCAAGCTCAACCTCAGCATTTTTGCAATACTCGTTTATTTTATCTATACTGTCGCCGTATTTTCTTTTAAGCTTATTTATAGTATCTATTCTGCTTTCAATATCGTCAAGCACGGCGCTGTCATACTCAACACCGTCAGAGCACTCCTTTATTGTATGCGCCGCCTCCTCTATCGTATACATAGCATCGGTCAGCACACCGAGCGCATCGGCTAAACCGCTTGAATACTGCGATATATCGTTTAAGCTGTCACACGCCTCTGAAATCATATCATAAACGCTCTCGCCCATCTCATTTTCATAAAGAATGGAATAAGCATTCTGCGCACCGCTTGATATTTTCTCGGCATTTACAATAGATGCACGATCGGCGTAAAGCTCCTCCTCCTCGCCGCTTTCAAGCGATGCCTCGGTAATTTCATTTATCTGATAACGCAAAAGGTCGGCTCTCTCCGTTTTATTCTTCTCGTTTTCAGAAAGCTCGGCAATTTCGCTCTCTACGTTTTTGAGATTTTTATAAATCTGCGCATACTCACGCAATTCCTCCGCTGTATCGGCAAACTCGTCAAGAAACAGAATATGTTTATTCGGTGACAAAAGCGCCTGATTGTCATGCTGCCCGTGAATATTTACAGCCAACGACGCTATCGTTCTCATAGTCGCAAGCGGCACCACAACTCCGTTTACCCTTGCGGTGCTTTTCCCCTCCGAAGTAATATCACGTGACAAAATAAGGCTGTCGTCCTCACATTCGGCACCGATATCCTCGCACTCCCTTGCAATATCCTCCGACAAATCGTCAAATACAGCCTGAACAGACGCCTTTTCCGAATTATATCTTACATAATCACGGCTCGTGCGTTCACCGAGTATCATATTAATCGAATCGATTATAATGGATTTTCCGGCACCCGTTTCACCGGTTAAAACATTAAGACCGCCGCCAAAATCAATACGGGCATTTTCTATAACCGCAACATTTTTTATGTTAAGTTCTCTCAGCATTTTATTTCTCCCGCTATCTTATAAAAAAATCTTTCAGCTTTACCGTTAAAGCCTCTGCCGATTCGGCGTCGGCCGTAACTATAAAAATAGCATCATCACCTGCAATAGAGCCTATAATTTCATCCTTCATTTCACCGTCAACCGCAGCCGCCACTGCTGACGCCACACCCGGTTTTGTGTGAATTACAACAATATTCGATGCGCTTTTTATATCGGTAACCTCACCGAAAAATCGCTGAAGCGGATTATCCCACTTCTTTGCGGCAGCGTATATTGCTCCGCCGCTGTCGGGTACTTTTACAATTCCGAGTGCTTTTATATCCCTTGACACCGTTGCCTGCGTAACGTTTACTCCGCGATTGCAAAGCTCCTCGACAAGCTGGTCATGAGTTCTTATTTTCTTTTCCTCAATCAATCTCAAAATTAGCTGATGTCTTGTATTTTTCATAATACGGCCGTTCCTTTCCGCGCAAGATATGCGCCGCAATTGGTATTTAAGACAATTTTTGAATAAGCGTATCGTAAAACGAACGCTTAACGATTTTTATAAGCTTGGTTGTGTATTTACTCTGTGTTATTTTTATTTCGCTTCTGTCATCTATCTTGCAAAGCGTTACTCCGTCGACAACAATCTCGCCGGAACAATTAGGTGTTTTGTTGCTTTTTATAAGTACATCTCTGTCGCTCGGCAGTACGGCGGGCCGAGATGTAAGCATATGAGGGCATATTGCCGTTGCTACAAACAGCGACATAAGCGGATTTACAACAGGTCCTCCGGCAGAAAAATTATATCCTGTCGATCCGGTAGGTGTTGAAATAATAAGCCCGTCGGATACATATCTGCTTATTTTTTCACCGCCGGAGTATAAATCAAGTCCTATCAGCTTTGCGCCGTCCGATTTTTGAATTACAACATCATTTAGGGCATGGCTTTTTTTCTTTTCTCCGTTTTCATCGGTAGCCTCAAGCTTAATCATCATTCGGTTTTCCGTTATATAATCACCGCAAAGAAGCTTTTCTATTCCGTCCTCAAGCTCGCCAACCTCAAGCTCTGACATAAATCCTATTCTCCCCATATTAACGCCGAGTATCGGAATATTTCGTTTGGCACATTCCGCAGCGGCACTTATTATCGTTCCGTCACCGCC
This sequence comes from uncultured Clostridia bacterium, assembly GCA_934486495.1. Lineage (GTDB taxonomy): Bacteria > Bacillota > Clostridia > UBA1381 > UBA1381 > RGIG9115. The sequence goes on along the minus strand of CAKSPW010000025.1, from coordinate 21,597 downwards.
TATCACAATTGCCGTGTCACAAAGGTCGAACAAATTATCCGTATGATTAATTCTGTCATCATCGGGACAAATGTCACATTGCATATATATTTCCGCTCTGCCGAAAAGGCAATCGGCAAGGCGCTTTGTAACCGATAAACCAGAATCCTTTGATGTATTTGGAATTACAGCTATTTTTTTCACCGTGCACACCTCCGCATCTCTCTAATTATAATTATAACACCGTATGCATAAAAAATCAAGATAAATTTATAAAACATTCATAAATATTAAAATTTGTCACCATTTTGCGTGTAAAACCGCACAAAACGAAAAAAGATACGCCCGAATTAAAGCGAGCGTATCGTCATAAATTATAATTTAATGTTGAAAAGCTTTGCGGAATTTTTCCACAATATCTTTTCTCTGTCCTCATCGTTTAAATCAAGAGCCATAAATCTGTCAAGCTCCTCCTTGGGCGACCACATAGGAAAATCCGTACCGAAAAGAACACGGTCGGCACCGTAAAGCGAGATTATTTCCTCGGCTTCCTCTTTTTTAATCGCATACAGCGCAGAAGAAGTATCAACATAAAGCTTTTCAAAGCCGTTAAGACGCTTTGCCGCCTCTTTCCATATACTCCATCCTCCGAAATGTGCGCCGATTATTGTAAGATTATCGTATATTTCAAGAATCGGAATAAGTCTGTTCGGGTTTGAATAATCATATCTCGAATCGCCCGTATGCATTAAAATCGGAAGATTATTCTTTTCGCAAAGCTCATATATTTTAAGACATCTGTAATCGTCAATCTTAAACTTTTGAATATCGGGGTGAAGCTTTACACCCTTTAAACCGAGCGATATAAGCTCCTCTATATCCCTTTCCTGATTATCGCTGTCCGGGTGAAGCGTACCGAGTCCGGTAAGATTATCCGATTGCTCTACACTGTCTGCAATGAAGTGATTTATCGAGCTTACCTGTTTCGGCGCCGTTGCAACCGATTGAACAATCGAGTGAGTTATGCCCGCTATCTCGTCCTCTTTTTTTAGTGTGCTTACCTTACCGTCGCATTCAAACGGAATGCTGTAAAAATCCCCTGTTGCCGCAGTTGCCCTGTCAGCTATTTTATCGGGATATATGTGACAATGAGCGTCTATTATCTTTCTCATACCATAACTCCTCTCTTAAATTTTTAATTTATTCCTCTGTTACAATTCCGTCAACCTTTTTAATGTTGAGCTTCTTAATTGCATCCTCACGCATTTTATACTTGAGTATTTTACCGGCAACGTTCATCGGGAACGAATCAACATAATCAATGTATTTCGGAACCTTATGCTTTGCCATATGGCTCATAATATAATCCTTCATTTCCTCTACCGTAAGATTTTCGCCGTCCTTGAGGATTATGCACGCCATAATTTCCTCGCCGTACTGCTCATCCGGTATACCTATAACCTGTACGTCCTTTACGGCAGGATGAGTATAAATAAACTCCTCAATTTCTTTCGGATAAATATTTTCGCCGCCACGGATAATCATATCCTTAAGTCTGCCCGTTATTTTAAAGTTACCCTCGGGTGTGCGGCAGGCAAGGTCACCCGTATGCAGCCAGCCGTCCTTATCTATTGCCGCAGCAGTTGCCTCGGGCATTTTATAGTAACCCTTCATTATATTATAGCCTCTTGCAACAAATTCACCCGTAACGTTGTCGGGAAGCTCCTCTCCGGTATCGGGGTCTACAATCTTGCACTCTATCTCCGGCAGATTTCTTCCGACCGTTGAAACTCTTACCTCAATGGGGTCATCGGTACTGCTCATTGTACAGCCCGGCGATGCCTCTGTCTGACCGTAAACTATTGTTATCTCCTTCATGTTCATCTTGTTTACAACATCTCGCATAATCGCAATCGGACAAGGTGAGCCTGCCATAATACCCGTTCTCATGTATGAAAAATCGGTCTTTGCAAAATCGGGATGCTCAAGCATAGCTATAAACATTGTCGGCACACCGTGGAAGCAGGTAATTCTTTCTTGATTTATGCAGGCAAGAGCCGGACGCGGAGAGAAGTACGGAAGCGGAAGAATTGTACCGCCGTGAGTCATTGTTGCGGTCATGGCAAGAACCATACCGAAGCAGTGAAACATCGGAACTTGAATCATCATTCTGTCCGCCGTTGACAAATCCATTCTGTCACCGATACATTTTCCGTTGTTTACTATATTATAGTGAGTAAGCATAACGCCTTTTGGGAATCCCGTTGTACCGGACGTGTACTGCATATTGCATACGTCGTTGACATCAACCATAGCCGCACGTCTGTATACCTCCTCAACAGGCACTTTCTCGCCCATAGCCATAGCATTTTCCCATGTAAGACAACCTTTTTGTGTATAGTCAAGCGTTATGATATTTCTCAAAAACGGCAGTCTTTTTGCATGAAGCGGCTTACCGGGTGTATGATTTTCAAGCTCCGGACAAAGCTCACTCATTATTTCACTGTAATGAGAATCACGATAACCCTCAACCATAATAAGCGTATGTGTATCCGACTGACTGAGCAAATATTCGGCCTCGTGAATTTTATAAGCCGTATTCATCGTAACGAGCACACCGCCGATTTTCGTTACTGCCCAAAATGCAATATACCACTGCGGAACATTTGTTGCCCAAACAGCAACATGGCTTCCCTTTTTAACACCCATCGCTATAAGGCTTCTTGCAAAATTGTCAACATCCTCCCTAAACTCCGTATACGTACGTGTGTAGTCGAGAGTTGTATACTTAAATGCAAGCTGGTCGGGAAATTCGTAAACCATTGTATCAAGCACGTCGGAGAATGTCTTTTTAACAAGAGCGTCCTTTTTCCACACAAATTTACCCGTTCCGCGTTTGTTTTCGTAAAGACTTGACTTTGCACGCGATATATTTCTGTATCTGCTCATGAAGCTTACAAAGTGCGGAAAAATTATATCAATATCGTTAATCTCGCTGTCCCATGACGGATCCCACTCGATTGAAATAAATCCGTCGTAATTTATCGAGCGCAGAGCATTCATAATCTCATCAAGAGGCATAGTACCCTCGCCGACAAGGCTGAACGATTTTTTTCCGTCCGAGTCCTTAACATGAATATGCTTTATGTATGCACCGAGATTTTCCACCGTTTTGGCAGGCTCCTCACCCTTTACACGCAGCGGATAGTGAAGATCCCAAAGCGCCGCAAGGTTATCGTGTGCATAGCAATTAAGAAATTCCCTCAAATGCTTAGTGTCTGCATATGCGCCGACCGTTTCTATAAGGATTACAATGCCGTTATCCTCCGCCTTTGAAAGTGTTTTTTCTATAAATGCATTCATTTTTTCATCGGCATTTTCGCTTTCTGATGCCTTAATTCTTATATATTCCGTATGCAGTTTTTTTGCCGCTTTCACGCATTTTTCAAATTCAGCGCACGCACATTGCACATCAACGGCGGAAATATCGCTTACCATGTCGATAACCGGTACGGAGAGCTTGTTTTCCGTCATTTTGTGATACATTTCAAACAAGGAGTCCTCTCTTATTTCGGAAACGTCGTGAATTTCAATGCCCTTAAATCTGTACTCTGCGGCAATATCGAAAAATTCGTCAGTCTTAAAGCCTGTCCATCTGTTTGTTGAAAAAGATAATTTCATTTAAAACGCCCCCTTATTTCTCAAAACAAATTTTATTGAGTGCATTGATATATGCATATATACTTGCACCGATTATGTCGGTAGAAACTCCGCGTCCGGCATAGAGTTTTCCCTCGGAGCGAAGTCTTACAACAGCCGAACCGACAGCCTCCTTACCTTCCGTAACAGCTTGAATTTGAAAATCGTCAAGTTCATAATGGAATCCTATGATTTGTTCTATCGCACGAAATGCAGAATCTATCGGGCCGTCGCCAACCGACACGCCGCAAAGCTCCTCATCACCCTTTGAAAGAATAATATTTGCCGTTGCCGAAATAATATTACCGTTATTTATAACATAGCTTTTAACCTTGTAAGTCGGCGGCACCTGAAGTGCAGCGCTTGCAACTATTGCATCGAGTTCCTTCGCACCGATTTTTTTCTTACCGGAAACCTTGTTAAATTCCTCGTATACGTTTGCAATATCCTCCTCAGACAAATCATAGCCGAGTAATTTTGCGGCGGATGAAACCTTTTCTATATCATCGCCGCTTTCAAGATTGATTTCGGAATAATCGCTCGTTCTATCGGCAGTTTTCGTGTATCTGCCGGTAAGCTTTGCAAAGTTATCAATCAGGGAGTTGAGATTTGTATATTTAAGGCCGGCACAAATCCCGACAGCGTCGCCGCGTGTGTGAATTATATGAGCCACACCCTTAAGGCTTGACGCATAATTTCCGCTCATAGTCGTCTTAATTCCGCATACGTCAGCACCGACAGCCGACATTGCCGACGCAATTGATAAGCTGAGTTCATCGGAGCATTCGCAATAAATCTCAATATCCTTAACCGCAGGAACGCTCACGCACACGTACTTTACAAGTTCTTCAAATTCCGCAGGAAGCATAACGCCGGCATTATCACAAATCGTAACCGCACACGCTCCGCTTTCCACAGCGCACTTAATCGCCCCTGCCAAAAATTCCTTATCGCTTCTTGAAGCGTCAAGTGCCGAAAATTCAACTCTCTTGCATTTTTCTGCCGCATAGCTTACAAGTGACTTTATCATTTCGAGTATTTTCGGCGGCTTCTTATGGCACATATATTCCATTTGAACGGTAGACACGGGAACAGCGATATGTATAATCGGATTCTTTGCATTTTTAAGTGCGTCAACCGTTTTATCTATTGATTTCTCGTTTAAATCAACAGGGCATGAAACCGCACTGTTTGATGCAAGCGCCGCAGCCGTATGCAGAAAAAGCACATCTGTTCTTTCGTTTGCAATTTTAGGCACCTCGATAACATCAGCACCGAGCTTATCCAAAAGCTTAACTATTTCAATCTTTTCTTTAAAGCTGAAGCTGTTTTCTCTGAGCGTGACATCGGAAATCTTAATTCTTTTCATACTACTATCACCATTACCTTTCTCAAAAAATAAAGAGCTTGCGCACTGTATAGCCGCAAGCTCAAAAAATTCATTTTACCTCATATAAACCTTAGTAAATGATTTTCAGAATTTACACACGACAAACAGCACTGACATTTTCAGACCCTGTAAGGACTGTTAGGCCAGCGCTTAGAAGTATAATAGCTGTAAATGAAGCATGACTGTTCATTGCAATTACTTCCTCTCTCGCATTTGCTTTATCTGTTATAACTATTTTAGCACACTGTCTTTAATATGTCAATACCTTATTTTCAACAATAATTTGCGTTTTAAATTCATAATACTGTTGTTTTCTGACAAAACGACAGCTTCTTATAAATATATATACCCTTAATGCATTAATATATGATTTTATACGACCTGCAACGACTAATTATATAATATGCATAACAGATAATTAAATCGCTTTTTAAATTAAGGGCAATTTATACAATCATGATTTTTTTATAAAAAAATTGTTGACTTTTCATGTGATATGTGTTAGAATATTATTGTTGTCAGTTAAGACACGCGCGATTAGCTCAGTTGGTAGAGCACCTGACTCTTAATCAGGGTGTCCGGGGTTCGAGCCCCCGATCGCGTACCATAGCAATATTATCCGAACTATTTGTGTTCGTGATAATAGTAAATCTCCGAAACGGTTAATGCTGTTTCGGTTTTTTTGTGCCCTTTATTTGAAAATCACTTGACGATATAATCAGATTATGGTATAATGCTATTACGTATTATCGGGAATGCATTTTCCGTATAATAATAGAAAGGAACAGTCTATATGAATTTCAAAGAAATACCGAAAAAATACCGTCCTATACCGTTTTGGAGCTGGAATGAAAAGCTTTGCAAGGATGAAACGGTACGCCAGGTTAATCTGATGAACGATGCAGGAATAGGCGGATATTTCATGCACGCAAGAGGCGGACTTCAAACAGAATATATGGGAGATGAATGGTTTGAAAATACATCTGCCGCAATTACAGAGGGTAATCGTCTCGGCATGAAGCCATGGGCATATGACGAAAACGGCTGGCCGTCAGGCTTTGGCAACGGAAAGGTGAACGAGCTCGGAATTGATTATCAGCAAAAATATCTCAGAATGAGTGAAAGCGAGCCTAAAGAAAACGTTATTTGCAAGTGCGGCACGCATTGGTTTTATTTTGAGGTAAATCCGTTTTATGTTGACGTACTCGACAAAAAAGTTATAAAGAAGTTTATTGAAGTAGCATATAAGCCGTATTATGAAAAATTCGGAAACGATTTTGAGGGATTTTTTACGGATGAACCGCAGGTTTCAAGAAACGGTATTCCGTGGAGCTTTATTTTCTCCGATGAATTTAATAAAAGATATTCCCTCGATATAAACGAACATCTTGAGGAACTGTTCCTCCCCGTAGGAGATTACAAAACCACAAGGGTAAGATTTTGGAAAATGGTAACGGAGCTGTTTTCGGAAAGCTTCTCAAAACAAATATATGATTGGTGCGAGGACAACGGATTAAAGCTTACGGGTCACATGGTGCTTGAAGAAAGCATGATGAGTCAGCTTGTATCAAACGGCGCTTGTATGCCGCAGTATGAATATTTCCACATCCCCGGTATGGACTGGCTCGGCAGAAATATATATAACTGTCTTACTATGAAGCAGGTATCGTCAGTTTGCGAACAGCTTGGCAAAAAGCAAGTTTTATCGGAAACATTTGCTCTTTGCGGTCACAACATAAGCCTTACGGAGCTAAAGGGAATATTTGAGTGGCAGATGGTACACGGAATAAATCTTCTCTGTCAGCACCTTGAGGGATACTCAATAAGAGGTATGAGAAAAAGAGACTATCCGCCGGCTATGTATTATCAGCAGCCATGGTGGTGCGAATACAAAGGGTTTAATGACGCAATGTCAAGACTCGGTATGATTTTATCCGAGGGTGAAAAGACAGCCGACGTTCTTCTACTTCACCCCATGACGAGCGCATGGCAAATGTATGACGACAGTGAAAACGCCGGCATAGACGAGCTTGACCAAAAGCTGTTAAAGGTTGTTAAAACTCTTGAGGAAAAGCATATTCTGTATCATTTCGGCGATGAGATTATCATGGAGCGTCACGCATATGTTAAGGACGGAAAGCTGATTATCGGAAAACAAAGCTACAGCACCGTTGTTGATCCCGGCTGTCTTGTGCTTCTTGATAAAACAAAGGAGCTTTTAGATGAATTTAAGGCTCAGGGCGGCAAGGTTGTAAGCGCTGAGGACGTATCGGAAAACGATGTGACGAACAATCCGGAAATTACATATACAAAGCGAATTTTTAACGGATTTAACGCACATTATTTTGTAAACACATCAGCAGTCAGAAAAAGCGCAGACATAAATATAAACGGTAAAATGCTCGATATTTACACGGGCGAGCTGCTTGATTTTTCGGGCACTCATGAATTTGAACCGTGGGGCAGTCTTATGATAATAGAGGACGGCTCGAAAAACGTACCGTGCGGCAACGGTTCTGAAACGCTTATTAAGCTCGGCGATGAACTAAGCTTTACATCAGCACCGCAAAATATGCTCACTCTTGATAGATGCGACTATTACTTTGACGGAGTTCTTGAGGAAAAGAACGGCTACGTTATAAACATTTGCGAAAGAGCGAATGCTCTTGAAAGACCCGTTAAAATACATCAGGACTATCACTTCGGCGTTAGGGAAATACCAAGCGAAACATATCTTGTATGCGAAACACCCGATAAATTTGAAATAGCAGTCAACGGTGAAAAAATCAGCTATAATTCAAACGATTGGGTAATTGACAAGAGCTTTAAAAAAGCTGATATTTCAAAATACTTAAAGCAAGGTGAAAACACAATTTCTTTCGACTGCAACTTTACGCAAAATGCCGACGTTTACGAATGTCTGAAAAAAGCAATGCAGTTTGAAACGGAGAAAAACAAGCTTGTATACGATACGGAAATTGAATCGATATATCTGCTTGGCGACTTCTCCGTTGCAACAGACGGAAAATGGGAAACGCTTGACAAAAATGCCGTAAGATACCATGGTGATTTTGTAATAGATAAGCCAAAAAACAAAATCAGTCCGAAAAATATAGAAAAGCAAGGCTATCCCTTCTTCTGCGGAAAAGCAGAGCTTGAGGGTGAAATAAATATTATCGGAGAAAACCCCGTTCTCGACCTTGATATGCTCGGAATAAGCACCGTTGCCGTCGAAATAGGCGGAATACGCAAGGTCATGCTTACCGATAACAGACTCAGCCTTAAAGATTTCGGTGTTTCTGGTAAAACAAAAATAAAGCTTACGGTTACAAACAATCTCAGAAACCTGCTCGGTCCGCATCATCTCCCCGAGGGCGAATCGTACTGTGTATGCCCGTTCTCGTTCTTTAAAGAAAAATGCGTATGGAACCCTGACGGTTGTGACGATTGGAATGACGGCTACTGCTTCTGCGAAATGAGCATATAAGCTTTTTACTCCTAAAAATATACCTCACTCTCTATGTACGGGAGTGAGGTTTTTTAAAACAGGTAATTTTTTTAAATAAGCCTTAACACGGCTGCACATACAATACCGGCTATACCTGCCGCCGCAATAAGCTTTAAAAACAGATGTTTTCTCCGCTTCGGCTTATTATTGCATCCTGAATATATTTTAGTATCTTCCTTTTCCGAAAAGCTTCTCCTAAGATAATCATCAACTATTTTTTCGGCATCATTTACCGCCTTGCTTTCACGGCCCGATGCCATATCATTGAGAACGATTATAGCCTGATGAATATACGGAGATGAAACATTTTCGAGTATAACAACCTTGTGTGTTGAGTTTTTCATAACACCGCTCCTTGCTTTTTTTCATTTACAACAATATTATGCTCCATATTTTACAGAATTATACAACAAAGCAAGCACAATCCGCATATTATATTATAAACAGCTGTATTTATGCAGATGTTTATAACGGTATTATCGGAAAAGCTAAAATAAAGGAGTGAAACGCATGGCGTATATTCTTGCGGTAACCGGCGCAATTACAACCGCAACACGGCTGTCAAAAGAGATAGAAAAAAACGGCTGTATAAATGCGCGCGTCATACACACGCCGAGTGCGCTCTCAAGCGGCGGCTGCTCGTATGCGGTTAAAGTTCCCGACAGCTGCCTGACAAAAATGCTCACCTCGGCGTCCGATATGAGAATAAAGATAAGAAAGCTATACCGAGAACGCCTTGAAAACGGGGAGAAGGTTTATGATGATATATCTTGACAATGCGGCAACAAGCGCAAAAAAGCCGCTGAAAGTTACGCTGAAAATGTGGCACGAAACCCTTTTTTCAAGCGTAAACGCCGGCAGAGGAGCACACAGACAAAGCATAAAAGCAATAGAGGGGATAAACAAAACATCGGAAACACTTGCAAAGCTGTTCGGTATAAAAAATCCAATGCGCATTGCATATACACCGAACGCAACATATGCAATAAACATGGGGATTCTCGGTGTTTTAAAAAGCGGAGATCACGTCATAACAACCGCAATCGACCATAACAGCGTACTGCGTCCTGTGGCAAAATGGGGAAACTTTACGGTTGTTCCGGCAGATGAAAACGGATATGTTAATCCAAAGGATATTGAAAATGCAATTAAGCCCGAAACAGCTCTTGTTGTATGCACACACGTATCCAATGTATGCGGTACCGTTCAGGATATAGAAAAAATATCCGAAATATGCAGAAAATACGGCATAATGTTTATGCTTGATGCGGCTCAAAGTGCCGGTATTACAAAAATAAACGCCGAAAAAACAGGCATAGATTTACTCGCATTTTCGGGTCACAAGGGGCTTATGGGACCCCTCGGTACGGGCGGACTTTACGTTGCCGAGGGTGTGGAGATTGAACCTATTATAACAGGCGGAACGGGAAGTATGTCCGAAAGTGTCCTGCAGCCGAGATTTATGCCGGATATGCTGCAAAGCGGAACAATGAACACACCTGCAATTATGGCGCTTGGCGTTGCGGCCGGAATTGCATATGATAATATCGACTATACTCACCGATATGAAAGCTATCTTGCAAAAAGCTTTACAGATGACTTAATGTGCATGGAAAATGTGACAGTTTATGCGCCGTACGCCGAGGACAAAAACGGAACAGTTGCCTTTAATATAGCAGGCTGCGATCCGTCCGAGGTTGAAGACTTTCTTGACAGAGAAAAAAATATTATTGTCCGTGCCGGTTACCACTGTGCACCGCTCGCCCACAAAGCACTCGGAAGCGGCGAAACAGGCTCTGTCCGTGCGTCGTTCGGAATTTTTAATACAATTTTCGATAAAAACGCACTGAGCGACAGTATATACGAACTTTCCAAAAAAAGCACACATAAATAATAATCTATGCGCAAAAGGGGTGTTTTCAAACGTAGCACCCTTTTTTACTGTTTTTATCACCGTCTTATATGGAATACGGCAAAATTCCGATACTTTTGATTTTCATATTTCTGATTAAAAAATGACCTCAAAGGATTTTACTCCTTCAAGGTCATTTTATACTTACCGTTATTATTGGGAGTTACCCGAAAACAACAGATTAATTATTTGCTTTCCTTAATCTTAGCCTGTGCAGCAGCAAGTCTTGCAATCGGCACACGGAAAGGTGAGCATGATACATAGTCAAGACCCAAGCTGTTGCAGAACTCAACAGATGTCGGATCTCCGCCGTGCTCGCCGCAGATACCAACGTGGAGCGACGGTCTTACAGCCTTACCGTTCTTAATAGCCATTTCCATAAGCTTACCTACACCTGACTGGTCGAGCTTAGCAAACGGATCGTTTTCAAAGATTTTAGCATCATAGTAAGCATCGAGGAACTTACCTGCGTCATCTCTTGAGAAGCCGTATGTGAGCTGTGTAAGGTCGTTTGTACCAAAGCAGAAGAATTCAGCCTCTGATGCAATTTCATCAGCCAAAAGTGCAGCTCTGGGAACCTCAATCATTGTACCTACTTCATACTTAAGATCAGCGCCTGCAGCCTTGATTTCAGCGTCAGCTGTTTCAACAACTGTCTTCTTAACGAACTTAAGCTCCTTAATGTCGCCGATAAGCGGAATCATGATTTCCGGCTCAATTGTCCAATCCGGATGATTCTTCTTAACGTTTATAGCGGCACGGATAACAGCAGCTGTCTGCATCTTTGCAATTTCAGGATATGTTACCGCAAGACGGCAGCCTCTGTGACCCATCATCGGGTTAAACTCGTGAAGTGAAGCAATAATTGTCTTAATATCTTCAACGCTCTTACCCTGTGTCTTAGCGAGTGCTTCTATATCAGCCTCATCTGTGGGAACGAACTCATGAAGCGGTGGATCAAGGAAACGGATTGTAACCGGATGTCCTTCAAGAGCCTCATACAAAGCTTCAAAGTCGCTCTGCTGCATCGGAAGAATTTTAGCAAGCGCTGTTTCTCTTTCCTCAACAGTATCCGAGCAAATCATCTCTCTGAATGCGTCTATTCTGTTTCCGCCGAAGAACATATGCTCTGTACGGCAAAGACCGATACCTTCAGCGCCGAGCTCTCTTGCTCTCTTAGCATCTTCCGGAGTATCAGCGTTTGTTCTAACCTTAAGAGCTCTGTACTTGTCAGCCCATCCCATGATTCTGCCGAATGTTCCGCTTATTGAAGCCTCAACAGTCGGGATAATTCCGTCATATATGTTACCTGTTGAACCGTCGATTGAAATGTAATCGCCTTCAACATATGTTTTGCCTGCCAAAACGAATTTCTTGTTTTCTTCGTCCATAGCTATATCCGAGCAACCGGATACACAGCAAGTACCCATACCACGAGCAACAACGGCTGCGTGAGATGTCATACCGCCGCGAACTGTAAGTATACCCTGTGATGCCTTCATACCCTCAATATCCTCAGGTGAAGTTTCAAGTCTTACCAATACAACCTTTTCGCCTCTTGCGTTCCAATTCTTAGCATCCTCAGCCGTGAACACGATTTTACCGCAAGCAGCACCCGGAGATGCAGCAAGAGCCTTAGCAACCGGTGTTGCAGCCTTGATAGCTTTCGGGTCAAACTGCGGATGAAGAAGTGTATCGAGGTTTCTCGGATCAATCATAAGAACAGCCTGTTCTTCTGTGATCATACCCTCATCAACGAGGTCACAAGCGATTTGAAGAGCAGCCTGAGCCGTCCTCTTACCGTTTCTTGTCTGAAGCATATAAAGCTTCTTATCCTCAATTGTGAACTCCATATCCTGCATATCTCTGTAATGATCTTCAAGAGTATGGCAGATACCAACGAACTGATCGTAAACTTCAGGCATAACTTCCTTAAGCTGATCAATCTTCTGCGGTGTACGAACGCCGGCAACAACGTCCTCACCCTGAGCGTTCATAAGGAACTCACCCATAAGGTGCTTTTCACCTGTAGCCGGGTCTCTTGTAAATGCAACACCCGTACCTGATGTGTCACCCATGTTACCGAATGCCATCATCTGTACGTTAACTGCTGTACCCCATGAATAAGGAATATCGTTATCACGACGGTATACGTTAGCTCTGGGGTTGTCCCATGAACGGAATACAGCCTTGATAGCTCCGAAAAGCTGATCCTTAGGATCTGTCGGGAAGTCAGCTCCAACCTTTTCTTTATATTCAGCCTTAAACTGCTCAGCAAGAGCCTTAAGGTCTTCAGCTGTAAGCTCAACGTCCTGAGTTACACCCTTTTCTTCTTTCATTTTGTCGATAAGAACTTCAAAGTACTTCTTACCTACTTCCATAACAACGTCAGAATACATCTGGATAAATCTTCTGTAACAATCCCATGCCCATCTCGGATTTCCGGATTTCTTTGACATAACCTCAACAACGTCTTCGTTAAGACCAAGGTTAAGAATTGTATCCATCATACCAGGCATGGATGCTCTTGCACCCGAACGTACGGAAACGAGAAGCGGATTTTCCTTATCGCCGAACTTCTTGCCTGTAATCTCTTCCATCTTTGTGATGTTCTCAAGGATTTCAGCTTGAATTTCATCGTTTATTCTTTTTCCGTCCTCATAGTACTGTGTACAAGCTTCTGTTGAAATTGTGAAGCCCTGGGGTACCGGCAAACCGAGGTTTGTCATTTCGGCAAGGTTAGCGCCCTTACCGCCGAGGAGCTCTCTCATGCTTGCATTACCCTCGCTAAAAAGGTATACGAACTTTTTACTCATTCTTGTTCCTCCTAATTTTTTCTACGGCAAAATAGCCTACATATTTATTATACCATATTTTTTTAAAATGTCCATATGTTTTTTTAAATTATTTTAATAAAATATTACACGTTTTTTACGCAATTTTTCATATAAAAATCACAATTTTTTATATGAAATGCAATAAAATCATTGCTTGACTTCAATATTATGTATTTTTCAGCATTTGGTTAGTCTGATTTTTAAAATATCACAAACACGTTTTCCAACACTTCCGGTGTACTCGTCATACTCATCGGCAGACTGCGAATCGGCACCGTCTGATATTATCTTTATCGACTCGAGCTTAGCGCCGTTTACATAACAAATCTGCGCAAGCGCACCACATTCCATATCAACGCATGAGCATCCGAAATGTGTTTTCAAAAGCTCCTTAACATCATCTTTTGTACAGAAGCAGTCAGCCGTTGCACATTCGCCGATAATACACCCTATGCCCTCTTCTTTGAGCATATCCGCCAAAGACGAATTAACCTCAACCGGCAGCTTTACAACATTAATTCCCGAAATCAATCCGAGCGGATCTCCGAATGCAGTTGTGTCCATATCATACTGAACGGCTTTTTCGCAAATTACAGCGTCGCCACGGTGCAGCTGCGGTATAAGTCCGCCTGCCGCTCCGCAGTTCAATATATAATCAACGTCAAAATTCATAAGCATGGTTTGTGCACAACAAGCAGCAAAAACCTTGCCTATTCCGCACTTCGACGCCACAACGCTTTTACCGAATAACGTACCTACATAAAACGTATATCCGCCTATTTCCTTTTTTTCGCTGATTTCAAGTTCGCTTTCAAGAAGCTCTTTCATTTCAAAATCGGTTGCACCTATAATTCCTACCATAAAAAATCTCCGTTTCCGATTGCTTATCTGAGCTGTGCGCTTACGTTCTTTTCAAGCCCCGACAAAATCTTCTCAAACACATCATTTACTTCCTCTGTCGTAAGACTTCTGTCAGACGCTCTGAATACAACCGAATAGGCAACGCTCTTCTTTCCGTCGGGGATTTGCTTTCCGGTGTAAACGTCAAATAAATTAACCGACTCAAGCAGTCCTCCGCCGTTTTTAACTATAATTTTTTCAAGCTCCGCAACGGGTACGTCAATATCAACAAGCATTGCAATATCACGTGTTGCGGCAGGGAATTTCGGCAGCTGCTTATACTTCACATCGCTGCTTGAATGAGAAAGTATTCCCTCAAGCGAAATTTCAGCCACGTAAAGCGGTGCGCTTATACCGTATCTTTCGGCAACAACGGGATGAATCTGTCCGACAGTACCTATCTTTTCGCCGCCGGCATAAATATCCGCCGTTCTTCCCGGGTGATATGTCGCATTATCTCTGCACGCCGCAAACGCAATCCTCTTTACGTTCATCTTTTCAAGAACAGTCTCGCACGCACCCTTTATATTGTAAAAATCATATTTTTCTCCGTACATACCGACAGTTACAATAACCTTTTCATCGGGAAGCACGTCACCTGTGGGAATATACACTCTTCCGATTTCAAAAAGCTTTGCGCTTTCATTTCTGTAATTATAGTTTCTTGCAAGGCAGTCAAGCATACTGTCAATCGTTGTCGTTCTCATAACCGAGCTGTCCTCACCGAGCGGGTTGGTGATAACAACGGTATTTCTGAGCTCACTGTCTTTTGCAACCGAAAGCTTGTCAAATACAGACGGAGATGTCCACGCATACGTGCATATTTCATAATATCCCTGTGCTGTAAGCGTATCGCTTATATTATCGCAGGCAAGTTGTTTTTCGTTTTTCATTCCGACGGTTGTTTCTCCCTTGAGCGCTGTTGTCGGAATAATATCATAACCCCAAAAACGTGCTATTTCCTCTGCAACGTCCGCCTCACCCACTATATCGGGTCTGAAGCTCGGTGCGGTAATCATCATTGTTTTTTCGTCAATTTCAAATTCGAGTGTGCGTAAGATTTCGAGCATTTTTTCGGCAGGTACATCCGTTCCGAGAAAAGCGTTTATTTTATCGGGTCTTAAAAGCAGCTTTGTCGGCTCTTTTTCGGTCGGGAACACATCTATAACTCCGCCTACAACCTCACCGCAGCCAAGCTCCTCAACAAGCTGGCAGGCACGCTCGGCAGCCGGCATTGTATTGTATACATCAAGACCTTTTTCATATCTTGACGACGCTTCCGTTCTGAGTCCGATTTTTTGCGCCGTCAGTCTGACGCTTGTGCCGTCAAATGTTGCCGACTCAAAGACAACCGCAGTTGTATCCGACTTAACCTCGGAATTAAAGCCGCCCATTACTCCGGCTATTGCAACGGCTCTTTCTCCGTCCGCAATAACAAGATCATCACTTGTAAGCTTTCTGTCGTTTTCGTCAAGAGTTTTAATGATTTCGCCGTCATTTGCCGAACGAACTATTATCTTCTTTGACTCCAAATCCCTCAAATCAAAAGCGTGCATAGGCTGACCGTATTCGAGCAGAACATAGTTTGTAATATCGACAATATTGTTAATCGAACGTATTCCGCACGCCTTAAGCCGATGTACCATCCACTCCGGCGACGGGCCTATTTTAACGTTTTTAACCATCTTCGCCGTATATCTCATACACTTTTCTGTGTTTTGAACGTCTACGCTTATATAATCGTTTATATCCTCACCGTTTGATGAACAAACAGGCTTTTTAAGATTAAACGGCTTATTAAATGTTGCCGCCGTTTCACGTGCAAGACCGATTATACTGAAACAGTCGGGACGGTTTGATGTTATTTCAAAATCAATAACGGTATCGTCAAGTCCGAAAATTTTCTTAATGTCAACGCCAATCTCCGTATTCTCCGGCAAAACAAGTATTCCGTATTCGGGTTCATAGCCAAGCTCCTCGGCGGTAATTCCGAGTTCCTCATGCGAGCATAGCATACCGCACGACTCCACGCCTCGCAGCTTACCTTTTTTAATATGCACTCCGCCCGGAAGTGTCGAACCGTGAAGCGCCACGGGAACTATTTGTCCAACCTTTACATTCGGTGCACCCGTTACAATTTGCAAAACCTCATTACCAACATCTATTTGGCAAATAACAAGGTGATCGGAATCCGTGTGCGGCTCAATACTGAGTATTTTTCCCGTCACGACCTTATCAAGCTCCGCACCCATATCGATAATGCTCTCAACCTTTGAGCCGCTCATTGTCATTTTATGCGAATACTCGAGCGGTGATACTTCGGAAATATCCGTATAGTCATCAAGCCAACTGAGAGGTAATTTCATTATATATCAATCCTTTCTTTAAAACTGTTTTAAAAATCTCACGTCATTTTCAAAGAAAAGACGCATATCGTCTATATCATATTTACGCATTGCAATACGCTCAAGTCCGACGCCGAAAGCAAATCCCGAATAAATCTCGGGGTCAATTCCGCAGTTTTCAAGCACTTTCGGATGAACCATACCGCAGCCGAGAATCTCAATCCAGCCCTCGCCCTTACATACACGACAGCCCTCTCCTCCGCACACAAAGCACGAAACGTCAACCTCGGCGGACGGCTCCGTAAACGGGAAGTGATGCGGACGAAATCTTACCTTTGCATCGTTACCGTAAAGTTTTTTGATAAATGTTTCAAGAGTACCCTTAAGGTCTGCCATTGTAACGCCTTTGTCAACAACAAGTCCCTCTATCTGATGAAACATCGGAGAATGAGTTGCGTCAACAGCGTCGCTTCTGTAAACCCTGCCCGGTGCCAAAACACGAATAGGCGGCTTTTGTTTTTCCATAACACGCACCTGCATGGGTGACGTTTGTGTACGGAGAACAACATTATCATTAATATAGAAAGTATCCTGCGTATCGCGTGCCGGGTGGTTTTTGGGAAGATTAAGCGCCTCAAAGTTGTAATAATCCGTTTCAACCTCAGGGCCTTCGGCAATTTCAAAGCCCATGCCGAGGAAAATATCTTTAACCGTATTCATTGTAGCCGTAAGCGGATGAAGGCTGCCCATATCCTGCTTTTTGCCGGGCATTGTAACGTCAATAACCTCTGCTTTAAGCTTTGCATCACGAAGCTTTGATGTAAGTTCCGCTTTTTTTTCGTCAATTTCCTTTTCAAGGAATGCGCGCACCTCGTTTGCCATTGCACCGATTATCGGACGCTCCTCCGCCGGCAAGCCGCCCATACCCTTAAGAACAGCCGTCAATTCACCCTTTTTTCCGAGAAACTTAATTCGGATATTTTCAAGCAAATCAAGGTCATTAGCATTTTTAAGGTTTTGCTCGACAAGCTCTTTAATTTTCTCAATTTTCTCTTTCACCTGAAACCAAATCCTTTCTTTATAGAAATAAAACAGCCGTGCGGCTGCACAAAAGACATTTTTCCGTAAAAGCACAAAAAAACGTCCTCAAGCCGCCAAAAGCGCGACTCGGGACGAAGTATTACCTACTCCGCGGTACCACCCGCATTTTTGCCCTATCGGACAAACTCTCAACATATGCAATTTAACGCTTGCAGATCCGGCAAAGGCTACACACAAATAAGCTTCACCCATGCAGCTCCGAGGTGAAATTTCAATCAATGCACGCATACGGAAACTTACAGCCGCCGATTCCCGCTCTCTTTATGCGTCTTGTCATGATTTACTTTGCCCCATCATCGCATTTACATCATTATATCACACAGCTTTGCAAATTGTCAAGACGTTTTTTTGATTAACGGTGATTTTTGTGCATTGTTACACAAAAATCACTCGTATTTCATAATTTTGTGATTATTGCTGAAAAAATCTATGTTGGCGTCAAAATAAAGATGCGAAATATGACTGCCCTTTTTCATGTGTCCGTTTTCAATGCTGTTGTATGTGTCCCACGTAGCATCTATTATAATCCATCTGCCGTCGACATATGCCTCATTCCATGCATGATTTTCCTCGTTTCCGTTTATAATCTCACTGTTCCACTCACTGCTGCCCGACGAAATTCCAAGAGCATAACCCGTAACAACATTGCACGGAATGCCTATACTTCTGCAAAGTGCGGCATACAAATTGGCATATCCGAGACAAACGGCTTTTTGCGTTTTTAAAACCTCCGTCGATACATACGGCGCAACCTTGCCGCTTGAGAGGCTGTCATAATCATAATGAACATACCTGCAAATCCAGTCATGAATTTTCAAAAGCTTTTCGTAATCCGTCTGCACATTCTGCGTCAGCTGTTCGGCAACCGACTTTATGCTTTGACTGTCCGACTGTACAGCCGCCGTTGCCTTTAACGATTTTGAACGTTTTTGCGCATACAGTTCGCTGTTTTTTTCGGCAACGGGAGAGCGGTACATTACCCATTTTCCGCTTTGTTTCTCTATATAAACGTAATCGTTCACCCAGCCGTTGTAATTTCCGAAACGTCTTTCTCCGCCAAACACCTCGATACTCAGCTTTTCAGCGTCCGTTTTTGGAATTTCTATTCTCTTTGAAAACTTAAAATCCGTATCTGCCGCAACATACGTTTCACTTAAAACCGTTGCACCGCTTGTAATTCTTACTATTAAATTGGCAGTTGTACCGCACGCACCGAAAACGGATACCGTATTATCGTCATTTAGCGAAACAGCAACACATTCCCTATCGTAAAAATTCAAAAACGGACTGTTTTTTATATACTCGTTATCCGCCGCCTCCTCGGGAGAAAGCGGCATTTTCTCGTTCGTTATATGCGCCGCAAGCTGTGACATTGACGGAATGCGTGACAAAAAAGCCGATAAATCCTCCGCTGCGCTCGACACCTCGGGGTATTTTTCGGATATTTCGGGGAAATTTGCGGAGAAGCTTTTAAAAAAGCTTGTTTCCGAATTAATCAAATATAATGCAAAAAACAAAATAAATGCGAATAATGTAAATCGCTTTATAAAAGTCTTCAAAATAATCGTTCCTTATTATAGTTTCGTGCCGCAATTTATATCGGCATAAATATTATAACACATTAATATTAAATAATCAATATACATTTTGTTACTTTTATGTTTAAATCTTATTAACTCAAAACTCATACATATTAAAAACAGTAAATTTCCGGGTTTAAATTGCATATAAAAGCACTTGCAATTTTCAAGCAGTTGTGATAAAATAAAACCAAACAATGCGTTGCGGCAGATATTATGCTTAAAGCCGCACGAATTAAAAAGAAGGTTTTAATATGTGGGTTATATTTGCACTTCTTTCGGCACTTTTTGCCGGAATAACAACAATTTTATCAAAAATCGGGGTCAAAAACGTAGGCTCTGACACCGCCACCGCAATAAGAACGGTTGTTGTTTTGATTTTTTCATGGATTGTTGTTTTCCTGTTCGGCGGTGAAAAAGACGTTCCGAATCTAAGCGCAAAAACAGTTTTATTTCTCGTACTGTCGGGACTTGCAACGGGAGGGTCATGGCTTTGCTATTTTAAAGCACTTAAAATCGGCGACGTCAACAAGGTTGTGCCTATCGATAAATCAAGTACGATTTTGACAATGATAATTGCTTTTATTTTTCTGCACGAAAAAATAACGGTTCTCAAAGTAATTTGCATGGTTTTGATTGCACTCGGTACATATATGATGATTGAAAATAAGAAGGAGCAAGGCAGCGCCTCTTTTAAGTCAAATTATCTTGTTTGGGCGGTTCTGTCGGCGATATTTGCCGCACTTACGTCAATCCTTGGCAAACTAGGTGTTTCGGGTATAAATTCCTCACTCGGCACGGCAATCCGCACAATCGTTGTTCTTATTCCGGCATGGTGCACCGCAATCGTGCGTGAGGGCAGCGGCAACATAAAAACCGCTTCAAAAAAAGATTTTGCCTTTCTTGTACTTTCGGGAATAACCACCGGACTTTCGTGGCTTTGCTATTATAAAGCTCTGCGTGACGGTCAGGCAAGCATTGTTGCGCCGATAGATAAACTGAGTATTCTGGTTACAATAGCCTTTTCACGCATTGTTTTAAAAGAAAGGCTTACAAAAAAATCAGCGTCCGGACTTGTGCTTTTAACAGCCGGAACACTTCTTTTGCTTATTTAAAATGACAAAAAACATCAATGCCGCACTTTTCCGAAAAAACACCGCACACCCCGATTTTCAGGATGTTAGCGGTGATTTTTTTTGGTTTTCGTATTAAATACTGCGAGGCTTTGAGATTGTATCTCTTAAAACAACCTTTGTTCCGACACGAATTATTTCATAAGGCCGGTCGGGATTTTGTATTCTCCACACAAGCTCCTCCGCCGCACGCTGTCCCATTTCATATTTAAAGCAATGAACTGTTGTAAATCCTTTTTCTTCAAGATTGTCAAATCCCGAAACCGACACGTCACCCGGAACGTCAAAGCCGAAATATTGATTGCACCACTGCCTTATATTATCCGCAATAGAATCGTTGGCACATACAAAAGCAGTCGGCAAATCGGACTTATCAAAACGGCTGAACCAATAAAGAATCGAGTCCTCGGTCTGACTGTCATACTGATGCGAAAAATTCAAAAGACAGTATTTTTTCTTGATTTTAAGCTCGTTATCTATCATGGCACGCTTATATCCCCGATATCTGTCGTAAACGCTTCTTGCGGACGTATTCCCCACAAATCCGATTTTTGTATGCCCGAGAGAAATCATATGATTTGTAAGCTTTCGCACACTCTCGGCATTTTCCATCATCACAATATCCCTTTGCAATTCGTTGAGCGGGATTTTGCTTGAAATATCAATAAGCACAAGCGGACTTTGAATTCTTTTTGCCGCCTTGTAATAATCGTCATCAGAGAACATACCCATCATCAAGTAACCTGCCATACCGTTATCAACGGCAACATCATCCATACTGTCAACAAACGAAATAGTCAGTCCGTACCTAAGCTCTGCCAGCGTTTTTTCAATTCCCCGAATCACAACGGGCCAGAAAAAATTGTCCTTAGCCACGGAATTGTGCATAATCAAAGAAACAAATTTCCCGCCGCTGTTTTCGTGCGCATTATAATAGTTGTTTTTCCGTGCGTATTCCTGTACACGCTGTATCGTTTCCGGCGAAACCAATATATCGTTTTTCAATGCCTTTGAAACTGTATTTCTTGAAAGAGAAAGCGCATTTGCAATCTCCTGCTGTGTTATTTTCATTTACGTTTGCTCCTTATATGACGGCGTTCCGACAGTCTTAAATTACTATCTATGTTCTATCATATCGTTTTCTTTGATATACTCAACAATCTCATCAACATATCCGTGCGCCCGACACACAACGGTATCCGCCCCGCCGTAG
>CAKSPW010000024.1 GCA_934486495.1 uncultured Clostridia bacterium | reverse complement strand
CGTGCTTGCCGAGGCTCTTTTGGAGTCTGTAATAAAAAGCGAATATGAAATTATTGACAGAAAGACGGGTATTGAACTTGAAAATACGGAATACGTTCCGCTTTTTGATTTTGTAAACCCGACAAAGAAGGCTTACTATATCGTATGTGACAACTACGTAACGCTTACGGACGGTACGGGTATAGTTCATATTGCGCCGGCATTCGGTGAGGACGATGCTAGAGTCGGCAGAAAGTACGACCTCCCGTTCGTTCAGCTCGTTGACGGTAAGGGCGAAATGACAAAGGAAACACCGTGGGAGGGTATGTTCTGCAAGGACGCCGATAAAGAGGTGTTCAAGGCTCTTGAAGAAAAGGGACTTTTGTTTGCCGCACTTCCGTTTGAACATTCGTATCCGTTCTGCTGGAGATGTGATACACCGCTTATTTACTATGCGCGTGATACGTGGTTTGTAAAAATGACGGATGTTCGTGATAACCTTATAAAGAATAATAATACGGTAAATTGGATACCGGAGAGTATAGGTAAGGGACGTTTCGGCGATTGGCTGGAAAATGTTCAGGATTGGGGAATAAGCCGTAACAGATATTGGGGTACTCCGCTTAATATTTGGGAGTGCGAATGCGGTCACAGACATTCAATCGGTTCGATTGAGGAGCTGAAGTCAATGAGCGATAATTGTCCCGATGATATAGAGCTTCACCGTCCGTATATAGATGCGGTAACGATAAAATGCCCGAAGTGCGGCAAGCAGATGAAGCGAGTTCCGGAGGTTATCGACTGTTGGTTTGACTCGGGTGCAATGCCGTTTGCACAGTGGCATTATCCGTTTGAAAACAAGGAGATTTTTGACGACAACTTCCCTGCGGACTTCATAAGCGAAGCTGTTGACCAAACAAGAGGCTGGTTCTATTCGCTTCTTGCAATTTCGACGCTTTTGTTTGATAAGGCACCGTATAAAAACGTTATCGTTCTCGGTCACGTTCAGGATGAAAACGGGCAGAAAATGTCAAAGTCAAAGGGCAATGCCGTCGATCCTATGGAGGCGCTTAATGAATACGGCGCAGACGCAATAAGATGGTATTTCTACTCGAATTCGGCACCGTGGCTCCCAAATCGTTTCCACAGAGATGCGGTTGTTGAGGGACAGAGAAAGTTTATGGGCACGCTTTGGAACACTTATGCGTTCTTTGTGCTTTATGCAAATATAGACGAATTTAACCCGAAGAACTACACGCTTAACTATGATGAGCTTTCTGTAATGGATAAGTGGCTCCTTTCAAAGCTCAATTCTATGGTTAAGGCTGTTGACGAGAATTTGGCAAATTACAAAATACCCGAAACAACAAAGGTTTTGGACAACTTTGTAGACGAGCTTTCAAATTGGTATGTCAGACGTTCGAGAACCCGTTTCTGGCTCAAGGATATGCCGCAGGATAAGATTAATGCGTACATGACGCTTTACACGGCGCTTGTTACTGTTGCTAAGGCTGCCGCACCGCTAATTCCGTTTATGGCAGATGAGATTTATATGAATCTTGTTTGCTCGGTTGACAGTGAGGCTTTGAAGAGCGTTCATCTTTGTGATTTCCCGTCATACGACGAAAAGCTTATTGATAATGAGCTTGAGGAGGAAATGGAGGAGGCAATTAAGATTGTCGTTCTCGGAAGAGCCGCAAGAAATAATGCGAATATCAAAAACCGTCAGCCTATCGGAAAAATGTATGTTAAAGCAGGCGAAAAGCTCAACGATATGCTTACGGACGTTATTAAGGATGAGCTTAATATTAAGAATGTCGAATTTTGCGATGATGTGACAGCGTTTACGTCATATTCTTTCAAACCGCAGCTTAAGACTCTCGGCAGACGTTTCGGAAAGAACATAAATCTTGTTCGTGAAATACTTGCGTCAATTGACGGAAATGCCGCAATGGCAGAGCTTAACTCTACCGACAAGCTTACAATCGAGGTTGACGGAAAGAACGAGGAACTTTCAAGAGACGATCTTCTCATAGACTCCGCTCAGACAGACGGATATGAGGCTAACAGTGACAGCGGAATCACCGTTGTTATAGAAACGACACTCAGTCCGGAATTGCTTGATGAGGGTATGCTCAGAGAAATAATCAGTAAGGTTCAGACAATGCGAAAAGATGCCGGATTTGAGGTTATGGATCACATTGCACTCGGAATAACGTCAAACGATAAGCTTAAGAGCCTCGTTGATGCGAACGCCGAATATGTAATGGGTGAGGTTCTTGCCGATGTTATCGACGGAAGCGAAAAGGCAAACGCTAAGCAGTGGAATATCAACGGCGAGAGTGTAACGCTCAGCGTTGAAAAGCTTTCGTAAGCTTATATTGACATCTTTGAATAAAACCATTAAAGCCTTCAAAGCCGTATAGTGCGGATTTGAAGGCTTTTTCATGTCATATGTGATTTTTGAGTAAGTAGAAATTTTAGGCTTGCGGCAGGATTATATTCGGTGGGTTGCTTAACGGCATTTATGATGTTTGGAGAATTCTTTTGCGGGAAGTGTGCCGGGGACGATTTTTTATCTCTCGACGCAGTGGCCGGGTGATTTGCACTCGGCAGAGAAAATGACTGTTTTACCGAAAAATATCAAAACAAACGGTTTTAGATAAAAAACACCTAAAATCAATACATTTTTTGTGCAAAAAAAGACGTATAAAATAGTCAAAATACCGAATTAAAAAAAAATTTAAAAAAGTACTTGAAAATTGTGAATTTTTGTGATATACTTTAAAATGGTGTTTAGCGGATAGTCCGCTCCCAAATATAAGAAGGGAGGATGAAGCATAGTGAAAGAAGGAATTCATCCCGACTATAAGCCGACTGTAATTCGCTGTGCCTGCGGTGCTGTTTACGAAACAGGTTCAACAAAGCAAGACCTTCAGGTCGAAATTTGTTCAAACTGTCATCCGTTCTTTACCGGAAAGCAGAAGCTCGTAGATACAGGCGGTAGAGTTGAAAAGTTCAACAAGCGTTTCAACAGAGGCTAAAAGCATTTTATTTAACCGCAGTCTTAGAATTTCGAATCACCAACGAATTCTCGGCGCGCGGGGATACTTTAATTTATAGGAGGTGAAATTCATGACTAAAGAACGTAAGCAGGAAATAATCGCAACTTACGCAACTCATGAAGGAGATACAGGTTCTCCCGAGGTGCAGATTGCGCTCCTCACAGAGAGAATCAACCATCTCAATAACGAACATCTTAACTTCCACAAGAAGGATCACCACTCAAGAAGAGGTCTTCTTATGATGGTTGGTAAGAGAAGAGGTCTTCTTCAATACCTTAAGAATGAGGATATTGAAAGATACAGAGCTCTCGTTGCTAAATTGGGACTCAGAAAATAGTCATATTTGCGCAAACGCTTGTTTTGCGCTCAAAGCATATAGGCAAACGGTTTCGACTAATCTCGCAGCCGCTTGCCTTTACTGCTAAATTAGGAATTAAAAAGGAGATGTATTTTAGCAAATAAACAGAGCACATTCGGTGGTGATATGCTGTGTTTATGTGCTAAAAAAATCTCCGAAAATAAACAAAAAGGAGAAATTTATAATGTTTAGAACTTTTGAAACAACACTTGCGGGCAGACCGCTTGTAATCGAAACAGGTAAAATGTGCGCAATGGCTAACGGTCATTGCTTGGTACGCTACGGCGATACTGTTGTAATGGTAAACGTAACGGCGTCAAGAACTCCTCGTGAGGGTGTTGACTTCTTCCCTCTTTCGGTAGATTATGAGGAGAAGCTTTACTCGGTAGGTAAAATTCCGGGCGGATATATCAAAAGAGAAGGTAAGCCAAGCGAAAAGGCTATTCTTACGAGCCGTGTTATAGACAGACCTATAAGACCGCTTTTCCCGGCTGACCTCAGAAACGACGTAACGGTAGTTGCAACGGTTCTTTCGGTTGAACAGGACAATCCTCCCGAGGTTGCGGCAATGATTGGTACTTCAATTGCAATCTCAATTTCGGATATTCCGTGGAACGGCCCGATTGGCGGCGTATGGCTCGGATATGTTGACGGCGAGTATATAATTAACCCGACTGTTGAGCAGCGTGAAAAGAGCGAAATGCTTGTAACGGTTGCAGGTACAAAAGAAAAAATCGTTATGATAGAAGCGGCAGCAAATGAAATCCCCGAGGACGTAATGCTTGACGGTATAAAGTTTGCGCACAAGACGATAATCGAGCTTTGCGATTTTATAAACGGCATTAAGGATGAAATAGGAAAAGAAAAATTTGAATATGAGCATCATGATATTGACCATGTTCTCTATGACAGAATAAAGGATATGGAGTTTGAAAATCTCAAACATGCTCTTGATACCGATGATAAAAACGTTCGTGATGAAAGAATAGGCGTTATTTCAGACAGACTTATCGAAGCGCTTTCCGAGGAATATCCCGAAATTGCTGTTGATTTGGGTGAAATACTTTACAAAATGCAAAAAGAAATAGTTCGTATGTGGCTTCACGAGGGAAGACGTGTCGACGGCAGAGGTCTTGATGAAATAAGACCGCTTTCGGCAGAGGTTGACCTTCTCCCGAGAACACACGGCTCCGGACTTTTTACAAGAGGACAGACTCAGGTGCTTACCGTTGCAACACTTGCGCCGCTTTCGGAAATTCAAAAGCTTGACGGTATAGATGTTGAAGAAACAAAGAGATATATGCACCACTATAACTTCCCGTCATATTCTGTCGGTGAAACAAGACCTTCAAGAGGCCCCGGCAGACGTGAAATAGGTCACGGTGCATTGGCAGAGCGTTCACTCGTTCCTGTTCTTCCGTCAGAGAGTGAATTCCCGTATGCAATCAGAACAGTATCCGAAGTATTAAGCTCAAACGGCTCAACGTCACAAGGCTCGGTTTGCGGCTCAACGCTTGCGCTTATGGCTGCCGGTGTTCCGCTTAAGGCTCCTGTTGCAGGTATTTCATGCGGTCTTATAACAACCGAAAACGGATTTACAACAATGGTTGATATTCAAGGCCTTGAGGACTTTTACGGCGAGATGGACTTTAAAGTGGCAGGAACCAAGAAAGGTATTACCTCAATACAGGTTGATATAAAAAATGACGGACTTTCATATGCAGTAATCGAAGAAGCGTTCAGAAAAACACGTGCCGGCAGAATTCATATTCTCGACGACGTTATCTTAAAAACGATAGACAAGCCTCGTGAGGAGCTTTCGGCTTATGCACCGAAGGTAGATACAATGAAGATCGATCCCGATAAAATCCGTGAGGTTATAGGTCAGGGCGGAAAGGTAATTCAGAAGATTGTTGCAGATACCGGTGCGAAGATTGATATAGAGGACGACGGAACGATTTATATATTCGCAGAAAATCAAGAGTCGGGCAACTCAGCAAGAAACGCTATTGAAGCAATTGTTAAAGAGCCGGAGGTTGGAGAAATTTACGACGGTCTTGTAAGAACAATTACGGCATTCGGCGCATTTGTTGAAATTCTTCCCGGTAAGGACGGACTTTGCCACATTTCAAAGCTTGCAAACAAGAGAGTTGAAAAGGTAGAGGATGTTGTAAAAGAGGGAGAAAGACTTCTTGTTAAGGTAATGGAAATTGATAAAAAGACAGGTAAAATCAGTCTTTCGCACAAAGATGCGATAAGCTCGGAGGCTGAATAATATTAAAACGGACTGCCATTGCTTAAAAGATTTTATTGAGCATACACAGCCCGAGGCCGGTAAAAGGTGATAGAAAAAAAGTTAAGGCTGTTTAAAAAGTTGATTGACTTTTTAAACAGCCCCTTTCGGCAAAAAACTACATATTTCGGAAAGGTCTGGTTAATATGATTAAAGCTGCGGTTTTGGGAGCTACCGGATATGCCGGTATAGAGCTTGTAAGACTTCTTGTGTCGCATCCCGAGGTATCCCTTGAGGTGCTCGGCTCAAAAAGCTTCAGCGGTCAGAAAATAAGCGATGTTTATAAAAATTTCGGTCATATTCTCGAAAAAGAGTGTACCGAGGTTGATATAGATGAGGTTGCAAAGTGTGATGTTGCATTTACTGCGCTTCCGCACGGTGCGTCAAAGGAGATTATACCAAAGCTTGTCGAGAAAGGTCTTAAGGTTATAGATTTAAGCGGAGATTTCAGATACGACAGCGCCGAGGTGTATGAAAAATGGTACGGTGCGCCGCACAGTGCACCCGAGCTTTTGAAAAAATCGGTTTACGGTCTTTGTGAGCTGCACAGAGATAAAATAAAGGGTGCAAGCCTCATAGGTAACCCCGGCTGCTATACAACGTGCTCTATTTTGGGTGCGGCACCGCTTATGAAAAGCGGAATAGGAAACACAAAAAATATTATAATTGACGCAAAATCGGGAGTTACGGGAGCCGGCAGAAATTCGGCGCTTCCGTACAGCTTTTGCGAATGTACCGAAAATACGAAAGCGTATAAGGTTGCAACGCATCGTCATACATCCGAAATTGAGCAGGAGCTTTCCAAGCTTGCGGGCGAGGAAATTATGCTTTCGTTTACACCGCATCTTATTCCTCAAAAAAGAGGTATTTTGTCAACAATATATATTAATCTGAACAAAAAATGCACTCAAGAGGAAATAACGGCTCTTTACGAGGATTTTTACAAGGATGAGTTTTTTGTAAGAGTATGCGCTTGCGGAACTCTCCCGGAAACAAAAAATGTATCCGGCTCGAATTTCGTGGATATAGGCGTTGTTGTTGACGAGAGATTAAACCGTGCGGTTGTAGTAAGTGCAATTGACAATATTGTTAAAGGTGCTGCCGGACAGGCTGTTCAAAATATGAACCTTATGTTTGGCTTGCCTGAGGGAGAGGGACTTACTTTCCCGGGATTTTATCTGTAAGGATGTGGCGATTTAAATGGAAGAACTTATAAAAAAAGCCGGTATACTTATCGAAGCACTGCCTTATATACAGAAATTCAGCGGAAAAACGGTAGTTATAAAATACGGCGGAAACGCTATGATAAACGAACAGCTTAAAAGCTCCGTTATGGAGGACATTACCCTCCTTAAGTTTATCGGACTAAATCCTGTTGTTGTTCATGGCGGCGGCCCGGATATTTCCGCAGAGCTTAACGAACATGATGTTAAAAGTGAGTTTATAAACGGTTTGCGAAAAACCGATAAGGAAACAATGCGCATAGCTCAAATGGTGCTTGTCGGAAAGACAAATAAGGAAATTGTTTCGCTTATTAATGCAAAGGGCGGAAAGGCAATTGGTCTTTGCGGTATTGACGGCAGCTTCATAGAGTGTGAAAAACAGTTTACGGAGGTTGACGGCAAAAAGGTTGACCTCGGATTTGTCGGAAATATCGTGTCGGTTAAGCCGGAAATACTTGAAAGACTTACCTCCGACCGTTATATCCCTGTTGTTGCACCGATAGGTACGGACGATGACGGGAACAGCTACAATATAAATGCCGATACGGTTGCATCTGCCGTTGCGTCGGCTCTCGGTGCGGAAAAGCTCATTTTGCTTACCGATGTCGAGGGTGTTAAGGACGAGAGCGGACATGTTATATACGAGGCTCACAAAAACGAAATAAAAGAAATGATTGATGAGGGAGTAATAAGCGGCGGTATGATTCCGAAGGTTCTCGGCTGTATAGACGCTATTGATTCGGGAGTTACCGGCGTTCATATTATAGACGGCCGTATACCGCATTGCTTGCTTCTTGAGATATTTACAAAATCGGGTATCGGAACTTTAATCAAGAGTGATAATTATTAATTGAAAGGAAAATGAAACGTATGAGAATGTCAAAGCTTTTAATGCCGACGCTCAGAGAAGTACCTGCGGAGGCTGAAATAACAAGCCATAAGCTTATGCTCAGAGCCGGAATGATAAGAAAAATGGCGGCAGGAATATACTCATATCTTCCGCTTGGGCTTCGCACGTATAAGAAAATAGAGAATATTGTTCGTGAGGAAATGGACAGGGCAGGGGCGCAGGAGCTTTTAATGCCTGCACTTTTACCGGCGGAGAGTTATCAAAAGTCGGGCAGATGGGACGTGTTCGGAGAGAGTATGTTTAAACTCAAGGACAGAAACGGCAGAGATTTTTGCCTCGGTCCTACGCATGAGGAGCTTTTTACGCAAACGGTAATAGATGAGGTGCGTTCATATAAGGAGTATCCTATTACGCTTTATCAGATACAGACAAAGTACCGTGATGAGGGCAGACCTCGTTTTGGACTTATCCGCGGCCGTGAGTTTGTTATGAAGGACGCATACAGCTTTGATTTGACGGAGGAAGGACTTGATAAGTCATACAAGGCTATGTATGATGCATATTGCCGTATATTTACAAGACTCGGACTTGACTTTACGATAGTTGATGCCGACTCGGGTGCTATGGGCGGCAGCGGCAGTCAGGAGTTTATGGTAAAATCACCGGTCGGTGAGGACGCCATTGCATACTGCGATGAGTGCGGCTATGCGGCAAACTATGAAAAGGCAGAGTGCGTTCCGAAAGAATTGGAATTTGAAAGCGGAGATTTGGAAATAGAAAAAATCCATACACCGAATGCACATACAATAGAGGAGCTTACTGATTTCCTCGGCACACAGCCGTACGTTTTTGCAAAAACAATTATATATAAGGCTGATGATAAATATGTTGCGGCAATGGTTCGAGGCGACAGAGAAATAAATGAGATTAAGCTTAAAAATCTCATAGGCTGCACAAATGACCTTGAGCTTGCAGAACCGTCAGCCGTAAGAGAGATAACAAATGCGGAGGTTGGATTTGCCGGCCCTGTCGGACTTGGTATTCCGGTTTATGCCGATAAAGAAGTTGCGCTTATGAAAAATTTTGTAGTGGGTGCAAACGAAACGGATTATCATCTTAAAAATGTTAATATAAACCGTGACTTTACTCCGATTACCGTTGCCGATATTCGCACAATCGCAACAGGGGATGCTTGCCCTCACTGCGGAAAGCCGATTAAAACGGCGCAGGGCATAGAGGTAGGTCATATCTTTAAGCTCGGTACAAAGTATTCAAAGGCGCTCGGATTGACGGCTCTTAATGAAAACGGTGAAAATGTAACCGTTATAATGGGCTGTTACGGAATAGGCGTTACAAGATGTCTCTCGGCTGCAATAGAGCAAAATTACGATGAAAACGGTATTATTTGGCCGGTTGCCATTGCACCGTATCACGTATGTGTTGTTCCCGTTAATTATAAAGATGAGGAGCAGATGAATAAGGCAGAAGAAATATACAACACTCTTTCGGAAAAAGGAATTGACGTATTGCTTGACGATCGTTCTGAGCGTGCGGGAGTTAAATTTAAGGACTGCGACCTTATAGGTATTCCGCTTAGAATAGTAGTCGGTAAAAAGATTTCCGAAGGACTTGTCGAGTATAAAAAGAGAAATGCGCCGGAGGCTGAAATAATGAGTGTTGATGATGCTGTTAGAAATGCCTGCGAGGAATTTAAGAATCTTTAATTCGTGTTTATGGTTATTATTGGGGCTGTCCGTTTTCGGACAGCCTTTTATAAAGTGCAAAATATATAATTTTATTAAAATCTCCGCTTGTGTTCTGTTTTTTGCTTGACAAATTAATACTTTTGTGTTATATTACATAGTAGAGGATTGTATTCGGAGGCGATGGTATGGAGAACAGCAGGACAAGAAATTCTTTTTTAAATATAGGATTTTCTCTTCTTTTGCAGGTGTTTATTTTCATAAAGGGATTGATTGTACCTCGTCTTATTATTACAAATTACGGTTCTGACGTGAACGGACTGATTTCGTCCATTACCCAGTTTCTCGCCTATATTTCGCTTTTGGAGGGCGGAGTGGGCGGTGTGTTCAGAACCTCTCTTTACAAACCGCTTGCCGAAGGCGACAGTGAACGTGTTTCGGGAATCGTCCGTGCCCAAAAGCTGTTTTATCGGAAGCTCGGCTTGTTTTTTGTTTTTTATGTTATTCTAATGTGCGCTGTATATCCGCTGTTTGCAAAAACGCAGATGGCTCGCAATTACATAATTTCTTTTATTCTGATACTCAGTATAGGAACATTTGTGGAATATTTCGTGTCACTTCCGTATGCGTCGCTTCTGTCTGCCGACCAAAAAATTCGCATAAATCACATAGTCTGTATTCTATATAATTGTGCTATGATTGGCACGACTGTGTTTTGGGTCTACTTTAAAGCGGATGTTCGGCTGATATATTTGACAATATGCCTTATCGGTATACTTCGTCCTGTGTTTTACTCGCTGTATGTCAAAAAGCATTATAAACTTTCAAAAACGGCTAAGCCGGAGTCATCCGCACTTAACCAGCGTTTCAGCGGAATGGTGCATCACATTGCTTTTTATATACATTCAAATACCGACTCCGCAATTCTTACAGTACTTATAAGCACCGCCGCCGTTTCAGTTTACAACATGTACGGTGCGATAACATTCGGCGTTGGGCACATAGCAAACTCAATATCATCGGGAATAGCAGCGGGACTTGGGAATCTTATGATGTCCGGTGATATAAAAAGCGTTAATAAAACCGTGAATATGTTTGAAATTGCTCAGGCAGGTACGGCAACTGTTTTGTATACCGCATCGGCACTTATGCTTATTCCGTTTATTAAGCTTTACACAAGCGGTATGACGGATATAAATTACGTGCAGCCGGCATTCGGATATGTGTTTATAGCGGCGGAGGCAATATACTGCTTCAGATGTATATACAGCACGGTTTCAATAAATGCCGCAAAATATAAGGAAACGCAAAAAGGAGCGATTCTTGAGTGCGCTGCAAATCTGATTATTTCTCTTTTCCTTGTAGGCGTTGTAAAATGCGGCATAATAGGCGTTGCGATAGGAACGGTAGTAGCAATGATTGTAAGATGCGTTTTTGAGGTGTGTTTCCTTTCGAAAAACGTGCTGTACAGAAAGAAAAGATATGCGGCAAAGATTTTTCTTGTCAGTGGCTTGCTTTCGGCAATATCAATAATTCTGTGCAAACTGATTTTTAACTATGCAAATATAGATTCGTATTTGAAATGGATATTATATGCAATACCGTCGGGAATTATAACGCTTGTAATCTGTGCCTGCGGATATTTTGTTTTTTATCCCGATACGACAAAGGCGATAGTATATAAGCTGCTCGGCAGAAAAGAGAGGGTAAAGCCGCATGAGTAATATGGTTGAAATAACAGATATAAAGGATATACAAAAGCTGCTCTACGGCATTACCGAGGAGTTTCACAATTTGTGTGAAAAGCACGGTCTTTACTACTGCGCTTTCGGTGGTACGATGCTCGGCGCCGTAAGGGACGGAGGAATTATTCCGTGGGATGATGATATAGATGTGTGTATGCCGAGAGGCGACTATGAAAAGCTTCGCAAAATAGTTGAATCGGAATATTCAAATCGGTTTGAGCTCCATGACAGCACAACGGAAAACTACATATATTGTTTTTCAAAGTTTTGCTTAAAGAGTACACTTCTTACAGAAAACAATATTCGTGACAAATTTTCAAAGGGAATGCTATATATAGATGTTTTTCCTATTGACGGTTATCCGCCCGAAAATGAGGAAAAAGCGCATTTTAATAAGCTTCGTTTTTACAGAAAGGCAAGATGCCACAGCGTATATAAAGCCGGAATATCAAAAACATGGTGGAAAATACCGCATTCTGTTTATTTGATTTTAAAATATATTCCGTACCGCATAATAGGCTGTAAGTATTTTGTAAGCAAAGAGATAGAAGAAGCGAAAAAATATGATTTTTCAAAATGTGAGTACGTGTCAATGCAAGGTGCCGGCTGGTGTGAAAGAGGAAAGCTTGCAAAAAGCGTTTTTCTGAACAGACAGCTGTATCGGTTCGGTGATATGCAAATATACGGTATATGCGACTACGATGAGCATCTGACGAGGCTTTACGGTGATTACATGACGCCGCCTCCTGAAAAATCGAGGGTTTCAAATCATTCGTATAATTTGTATGTTGACAAAGATGAGGTGAGATTATGAAGGATGATATTATAATCGGCTACACAACGGGAGTTTATGACTTGTTTCATATAGGCCATTTGAATCTTTTTAAAAATGCAAAGGGTATGTGCGATAAGCTCGTTGTCGGCGTTACGGTAGATGAGCTTGTGGCATATAAAGGCAAGCGTGCGCTTATTCCGTTTGAGGACAGAATAGAGCTTGTGCGCTCGTGTAAATATGTTGACGCTGCAGTGCCGCAGTATGATATGGATAAGCTTACGGCGTGTAAAAAGCTCGGCGCAAGGTTTTTGTTTGTCGGTGATGATTGGTATGGAACGGAAAAGTGGAAAAGGTATGAAACGGAATTTGCAAAAGAGGGTATAGCCATCGTTTATTTCCCGTATACAAAAGGTGTATCCTCAACAAAAATTACCGAAGCGTTAAATATGGTGAGAAAAGAAAACCTGGCTGATTTGAAATAACGGAGTGTTTATATGATTGATAAAGATTACTGCATGAGTTCGTATTTGGCATTTAGGTACATAGAAAAAGACGGTGTTGATTTTTATGAGGGAATGCGTCATAAAAACCGAATGCTGACTGCCGATGAGGATAAAATAAAAATCAATTGTGCGGACGATATAGGCAATGCAATTAAAGAGCGGATAGATTCGCTTTCCGACAAAAAAATCGGAATTATGCTTTCGGGCGGAATGGACTCGGCAATAATAGCTTCATATATGCCCGGGTGCGATGCGTACACGTTTCGTTTTCTGAACGGAGAATTTCAAAATGACGAGCTTTGCCGTGCGGAGTATTATGCAAAAGAGTACGGCTTAAGGCTTCATTACGTTGATATTTCATGGGATACCGTCGAGCGACATATAGATGCGCTTATGAAAGCAAAATGCTGCCCGGTGCATTCGATAGAGCCGCAGATTCTGGAGGGTGCGTTGCAGGCAAAAGCAGACGGCGTAGAGGTAATGCTGCTTGGTGAAAGCGCAGATACGGTTTTCGGAGGTCTTGACGGACTTCTCGGACGCAGTTGGTCGTTTGATGAGTTTGTCGACAGATATTCCTTTATAAATCCGTTTTCCGTATTGCAAAATCCGGTAAGTGTAAACGATGTGTTTAAGAGATATTTGGACGATGATAATAAAATCGATGTCGTAAAATTTTTAAATACTGTTTTTATAACCGAATCGACAGGATCATATTTTAATGCGTTCGGTATTGCCGGGATTGAATGCTCGATACCGTATGCCGATATGACACCGGTACAGCCGCTTGATTTGGCGAGAATACGAAGCGGTGAGTCAAAATATATGATTCGAGAGCTTATGAAAAAAAGATATCCTGATATACCCGTTCCCGATAAGCTCCCCATGCCTCGCCCTGTTGATATATATTTTAAAGAATATAAAGGGCCTGTTCGTCCGGAGTTTAAGCCGGGACTTGATATGTCGCTTTTTACGGGTAATCAAAAATGGCAGTTGTACGCTCTTGAGCGTTTTCTCAATACTTATGAACCGCTGAAGCGGTAGTTGACGGCGCCGGTGTGATTGGTTAAATCACATCGGTTTTTTCATGAAATAAAAAGCAAGGCTTTGATTTAAACAAAAACCTTGCTTTTTCTGGAGGAAAGGATGGGATTCGAACCCACGGAGGCTATTAACCTCACAGCATTTCCAATGCTGCGTCTTCAACCACTCGGCCACCTCTCCGTAATATAATTTTTTCGTACTTAGATATTTTATCATACAATTGTGATTTTGTCAATACATAAATCGAAAAAAGTCAATAAATTTGCGAAAAAAATAACTCAAATCACACAAAATATTGACAAATTGCCGTTGTTGTGTTATAATTAACAGATATGAGGGGTACGGATAAGATGAGTTTAAAAAATTAAGCTTAAAAGGGGGAATAATCCGGCAATCTCAAAAAATTTTTTTACAGGAGTTTTTTATTATGAGTACATCAAACATTTGTATTATGCTGACAATCGTAGTTTATCTGATTGCCATGCTGATTGTCGGATTTTATTTTTCAAAGAAAAATAATTCTGCATCTGATTTTTATCTCGGCGGCAGAACTCTCGGCCCGTTTGTAACGGCTATGAGTGCTGAAGCGTCGGATATGTCAAGTTATCTTTTAATGGGACTTCCGGGTCTTGCATATCTTTCGGGAGTTGCCGATGTCGGCTGGACTGTTATAGGTCTTGCGGCAGGTACATATTTAAACTGGCTTTTAACGTCAAGAAGACTGCGCCGCTACACGCATATAGTTGACGCAATAACATTGCCTCAGTTTTTCTCAAAGCGTTTTCACGATAAGAAAAATATTCTCTCGGCAATGGCAGCGGTTGTAATAATCATATTCTTCATTCCGTATACGGCGTCGGGATTTGCAGCTTGCGGAAAGCTGTTTTCGTCGCTTTTCGGAATTAATTACATGGCGGCAATGATTGTATCGGCAATAGTTATAGTCGGCTATACGGCAACGGGCGGATTTCTTGCCGCATCAATTACCGATTTTATTCAGAGTATTATAATGACGGCAGCAATACTTGTTATTCTTGCTTTTGCAACAGCAACGGCAGGTGGAATGGGTGCTGTTATGGAAAACGCTAAAAATCTTTCGGGTTATCTTTCGCTTACGCATACGCATATAGCCGAAACAGGAGAGAGTGCGCCGTATAATTTCCTTCAGATAATAACAACACTTTCGTGGGGACTCGGTTATTTCGGTATGCCGCACATTCTTTTGAGATTTATGGCTATAAACGATGAAAAAAATCTCAAGCTTTCAAGAAGAGTTGCGTCCATTTGGGTAGTAATTGCAATGGCTGTTGCCGTATGTATAGGTATTGTCGGTAAAACACTCAGCCAAAGCGGAGCAATAGCAACGCTTGCAAATGCGGATACGGAAACTGTTATAATAAAAATTGCTGATTTGCTTTCAAAGCACGGAATTGTACCGGCGCTTATGGCGGGTCTTGTTCTTTCGGGAATACTTGCAAGTACAATGTCAACTGCGGATTCTCAGCTGCTTGCCGCTTCATCAAGTGCGTCGCAGAATATTTTGCAGGAGGCACTTCATAAAAAGCTTACCGAAAAACAGAGTATGTTTGCCGCAAGAATCACGGTTGTTATAATAGCAATCCTCGGCATATTTATTGCCCGAAATCCCGAAAGCTCGATTTTCTCAATCGTGTCGTTCGCATGGGCAGGCTTCGGCGCAGGCTTCGGTCCTGTTGTTATATGCTCTCTTTTCTGGAAACGTACAACATTCCCCGGTGCAGTATGCGGTATGGCTGTCGGCGGCATAATGGTATTTGTCTGGAAATATCTTATAAAGCCACTCGGCGGTGTGTTCGGAGTTTATGAGCTTCTTCCCGCATTTGTTGTAAGCATTGCTGTGATTATAGTAGTAAGTCTTTTGACAAAGGCTCCGTCTGATGAAATAGTAGCTGAGTTTGAAACTGCAAAAAGAGGCGAATAATCAGGTTTTACGGTGTTTTTCGGATTTTTATTAAAGACGGGATTTACGGATAGGTGATGATAATGTTAAAGAAAATAATATCAATTGCTGCGGTGCTTTGCCTGACAGCTGCAACAACGGTATTCGCAGGTGAAGCGCTTCCCGATAAATATGACAGTCGTGATTTGGGCATTGTAACACCTGTAAGGGATCAGGGCAGTACAAACCTTTGCTGGGCATATGCAACTGCGGCGGCATCGGAGTCGTCTATATTAAAAAAAGGTATAGATAAAAGCGTCAGTGCAGGCAGAGCATTTCTTTCTCCGCAGCAGATAGGATACGCAAGGAATATCCGTGGTGCAGATCCGCTTAATAATACTGTCGGCGAGAAAAATGCATATGAAGATTTATGGAAGAACGCAAAGGGCGGAATAATGTATTCGGCAAGTCTTTTGTCAATGTGGTGCGGCCCGGTAGACGCAAATATGATGTATAATGTCAACGGCTGGGAAAACGCAAAATACAAGCTCGAAAGTGCGATACAGATTGACGGAAATAAACTGAAGGAAAGTGAAGCGGCACGTGACAAAATGAAGCGTGCAATTATGAAATACGGGGCGGTTACATTTTCGTATAATAATGTAAGAGAGCTTGCGTATTACAATCCTAATGGTGAAACGACTTCGTCACCTCATGCGTGCACTGTTATCGGCTGGGATGATACTATCCCGGCAAGTAAATTCGGTCCGGGAAAAACGACAACAGACGGCGGTTGGCTTGTTAAAAACAGCTATAATTCACTTCCGTATTTTTATCTTTCATATGAAGTTACGTCCGATCAGGTTTATGCTTTTGACTATGCTGTATGCGATAAGTATGATTATAACTATTTTTATGACGGCTTGACCGAAGATTTTTTGGCAGCAGGTTCTATAAAAAGCCGCAGCGCCGTGTGCATATATGAGTCAAAAGGCGGAGAGAATGAGTATATTAAGGCGGTAAGTGTCGGCATTGTCGGAGAGAATGCCGAGTGTACAGTGAAGATTTATAATATCAATGGAGATGTAAAGGCGGAAAACGCATCTCTTGCCGCCGAAAAGAAGGTTACTTTTGAATACGGCGGATATAACTGTATTGAATTTGACAAGCCTGTAAAAGCAGGTGCAAAATTTGCCGTGCTTGCGGAAACGGACAACAATGCGTATATAAGACTTTGCGGAACGGAATCAAATTCGTATCTTTTACGCGGATATGGCTGGGTAAGCGGTGCAACACCGAGAATAAAGGCGTTTACGAAAATTATAAATAACAGCGTTAAATTTTTGGACACGTCACGTGTCGAGGTTAAAACGAGCGAAACAAATAAGCTTGTCTTTGCCAAATACGAGGGTGGTCGCTTAAGTGATGTTCGTATGCAAAGTGTAAACGACAGCGGCATTATATCGCTTCCGAATGAATGGATAAAAGGTGATAACACGATGTATAAAGCATTTCTTTTGGATAAAGATAATTTGTCACCTGTGTGTGCGGCTGCGTATATTTAATTTGCTTGGTTAATATTTATAATTACTATGCATATTTTCGACTTGATTTCGGGGTATTTTTCACAAATAGCCCGAAATCAATAGAAAAATGTTGACAATAATCGTACAGTGTGTTATAATAATAATGTTGCAGACAGAATATTGCGGAATAGTGTAAGGGTAGCACTAGTGACTCTGACTCACTCTGTTCGGGTTCGAATCCTGATTCCGCAGCCACGTAAGAGCAAGCGATATATCGCCTGCTCTTATTTGTTTTATATGAGAAAAATTTAGAACGATACTTTGCAGTTGCTTTTTTGTGTGCGAGATTATGTGCATAATCATATATTTGCCGTAATACATTATTATTAGAATAATTTAAAGGGGAAAGCATATATGGACACATATTCATCCGCAGAGTGCGCAAAAAAGCTTAAGACGGATTTGAAAGCGGGACTTTCGCAGAATGAGGTTAAGAAAAGACTGCGAAAGTTCGGCAAAAATCAGCTTAAGGAAAAAAGGAAAAAGGGTATAGTATTTCTTTTTTTCGAACAGTTTAACGATTTTCTTATAATTGTTTTAATGGCGGCGGCGTGTATTTCTTTTTTTACGAACATATATGAGCACAGCGGAGATATTGCCGAGCCGCTGATAATACTTGCAATTGTGATATTAAATGCGGTTTTGGGCGTCGTTCAGGAAAGAAAGGCGGAAAAAAGTCTTGATGCTCTTAAAAAAATGACGGCACCGGAAAGCTATGTAATCCGAGACGGAAAAGAGATTTGCATACCGGCTGCCGATGTTGTGCCGGGCGATGTGGTGATTATTCGTGCGGGAGATATAATATCGGCTGACATTCGGCTTGCAGAGAGTGTAAGTCTTGAGGTTGACGAGTCGGCGCTTACGGGAGAGAGTGTACCTGTATATAAGGACGCATCTTGTGAAACGGAGGAAAATTTACCGCTTGCGGAGCGTGCTGATATGGCGTATTCGGGAACGTACGTAACGGGCGGATACGGAAAAGGTATTGTTGTTGCTACAGGAATGAATACAGAGGTGGGGACGATAGCTTCGATGCTTACGGATGAACAGAGCGAACCTACTCCGCTTCAAAAAAAACTCGATTATGTGGGAAAGTGCCTTGGTATATGTGCACTGCTGATATGTGCGCTCGTGTTTGTAATAGGGGTTTGTCATCATCTTGCGCCGTTTGATATGTTTGTGACATCTGTCAGCCTTGCTGTTGCCGCAATTCCCGAGGGACTTCCCGCAATTGTGACAATTATGCTATCTATCGGAGTTCAGAAAATGGCTCAAAGCGGTGCGATTGTGCGGAATTTAACGGCTGTTGAGGCGCTCGGCGGAGCAGATGTGATTTGCAGCGATAAGACGGGTACTCTTACGCAGAATAAAATGACGGTTACCGATGTTTTCGGTGACGAGCTTTCGGTTGTTAAATACGGAATGTTATGCAGCGCAAACAACACAAAAAATCCGACTGAGCTTGCGATAGCCGATTATGCCGAAAAAATAAATTACAAAACCGATAATAAGCTTAAAAAAACATCTGAAATACCGTTTTCGTCGTCATCAAAGCAAATGCGGATAATGTATGGGGAACTGCTTACGGTAAAAGGTGCGCCGGAAATTATTTTGCCGATGTGCGATTTTTATTCGGATAACGGGAAAGTGCGTGCAATGACAGATGAAAAAAGAAGAATGATAGAGAGTCGGAATAAAAAATATGCGTCGGAAGCACTGCGTGTTATTGCGGTTGCGTATAAAAACAGAGCTAAAAGCGTGACTGAAAATAAGCTTGTATTTTGCGGACTTGCCGCCATGTCCGATCCGCCGAGAAAGGATGCGGCAATTGCCGTAAAGCAGTGCGGACTTGCCGGAATAAAACCGGTTATGATAACGGGTGACCATGCAGTTACGGCTTGCTCCGTTGCAAAAGCAATGGGGATATTATCCGATGGTGGAAAGTATCTGACAGGCTCACAGCTTGATAAAATGACTGACGAAGAGTTATGCGAAAGTGTTGAAGATTACAGTGTTTTCGCAAGAACAACGCCGTCGCACAAGCTGAGGATAGTAAAAGCGTTCAAAAAGAAAAAGCTTACCGTTGCAATGACGGGTGACGGAGTAAACGATGCGCCTGCGCTTAAGTGTGCCGATATAGGCTGCGGCTTGGGAAAATCAGGGACGGATGTCGCAAAGGCGTCGTCTGATATTGTGCTTACCGATGATAATTTTGCAGGGATAATAAAGGCGGTTAGAATCGGCAGAGAGATTTATGCCAATATAAAAAAATCCGTGAAATTTCTTCTATCAAGCAATATCGGCGAAATATTTGCGGTGTTTGCGGCAATAATTCTCGGACTTCCGTCACCGCTCGGAGCAATGCAGCTTCTCTGGATAAATCTTGTCACCGACTCACTCCCGGCAATTGCTCTCGGTGTCGATCCGCCGGAGTGCGATTTGCTTACAAAGGGGAAAAACACAATGCATCTTTTCAGCACTTCAATGACCGTGGCAATTGTTACGGAGGGGCTTTTGATAGGCTCGCTCGGTCTTGCAGCGTTTTGTATCGGAATGTTTATATACGGAAGCACGACAGTCGGCAGAACAATGTGCTTTTGCGTGCTCAGCCTTTGTCAGCTTGTTCATGCGTTTAATATGCGCAGCGATGAGGAGAGTATATTTAAAACGGGAATTTTAAAAAACAAACTGCTTGTGGTGTCGTTTCTTGCAGGCTGTGCCATGCAGCTCGGAGTTGTTTATTTTGTGC
The DNA here is from genome assembly GCA_934486495.1 of uncultured Clostridia bacterium. Lineage (GTDB taxonomy): Bacteria > Bacillota > Clostridia > UBA1381 > UBA1381 > RGIG9115. The sequence goes on along the minus strand of CAKSPW010000024.1, from coordinate 7,679 downwards.
CCGAATTTTTCGGGGTAATGTGTCCGACCGGCGAGCAATGGGGGATAATTGCGATTATGTCGGTGGTGCCGCTTGCAGCGGTTGAAATTCAAAAGGCGGTAAACAGGCTTTTTCGGCGAAATTGTGCGGAAGACTGAAATATGTATGCGTATATAAAAAAATTCGTTCCGATAAAAAGATATTGACAAATAATGATTTGTGGTGTATAATAATATTGATAAAAGCTATATGGGCAAACTATCCGAAAGGGTGGGACGCAAAGCCGTGAGTCTAAGGTGAATACTATGACTGTCTGGTTGCAATTTTTTAGGAGATACTGACAATAAGTCGGAATGTAAGCTCTTTTTTCTGCAGCCGTAATATTATCTGTGTGGACGGTTACATTTGCAGAGGCAACGGGAATTGTCGGCTCATATGAAAAGCTGAGCTATGACTCGCTGTAGTATTAAGTAAAGTGTTGCTGCCCCAAAAGTGAATCGGGGCAGCTTTTTTTAGAAGTTTGTAAATATATGGGCAAATTCGAATGATACTAAAGATTTGGAGGATAGCATGACAAGAGATAACATAAGCAGGGTAATTAGAACAGCATCTGTTATAGGTGATATTTTATCGATATTTTTATGCACTATTATATCATTTATGATAACGGGTGTTACCGCTGAAATTAACGGATTTGTTTTAGGATATGCCGCTGCGTTGGCGACTGTCGTCATTTTTAATTACATAATGCTTGATTTGTATTCGCTTAAGGCGGAAAATATCTATAATGCTTTGGTTTCTACCGGCATTGCGGTTATAATCGCATATGTTATTATTTATGTTTTCAGCCGGATATTGCATCACAATCAGCTTACAATGAGATTTTGGGCGTTTTTGTTTTTCGACCTGCTTACAACAGAGCTGGTGTGGCGATTGATTGTTGCCGCAACGAAGAAGAAAACAGGCGAAAAACGTGCTATTTTGATAATAGAAAACATGAACAATACAAGCAGACTTGCACGAAAGCTGAAGTATTCTTCCAATCAGGAAAACAGCTCATGGTATCATTTGCTTAATGAGGATGACGAAAACGAAATTCAGACTCTGCTCGATGAAATGCTGCCGAAGTTTGACGCTGTGTTTATTTCATCTCAAATTTCAAATAACGTGGCGCAGAAAATCCTTTACGGTGCGTTGATTATTGGTAAGGAAGCTAATATACTTGCCGATGTTGACGGTGTTACAACGCTGAAGGGAAAAATATATCAGATGGACGATACGCCTGTTATTGTTAAAAAGGGGATTCATCTTACAAAATTTCAAAGGGCGGTTAAGAGAATTTTTGATATTATCTTTTCACTTTCGGCAATTATTGTTACTTCTCCGATTATTGCCGCATGCGCAATAGCAATAAAGCTCGATTCAAAGGGTCCTGTTATTTATAAGCAGGAAAGATATACTATACATAAAAAGGTGTTTAAGGTGTACAAGCTGCGGACAATGGTGTCTGATGCCGAAAAGAACGGTGCACAGTTTGCGTCTGAAAACGATCCGCGAATTACACGTGTCGGAAAATTCTTGCGTGCGACAAGGCTCGATGAATTGCCTCAGATTTACAACATACTGTCAGGTTCTATGTCGGTTGTCGGGCCAAGACCGGAAAGGCCTGTTTTTGCAGACGATTTTTCAAAGACAATTGCAAGCTATGATATGCGGTATTGTCTTAAAGCGGGACTTACCGGATATGCACAGGTTTACGGCAAATACAACACCCGTGTATCGGATAAAATTCTTATGGATATTATATACGGCACAACATACTCTCTCCTGCTTGACGTTAAGCTTATCATGCTCACGATAAAGATTATGTTTATGAAATCGGCAACAGAGGGCGTAGACGAAGAACGTGATGCGGATTTGTCGGCAGGGGACAGAGAATTTCGCAGACGTGAAACAACGATTGAGTTTATGGATTCGGCGAAAAATAACGTAAATGAGGACGAAAAGCATGAAGAAAATATCCGTAGTCATACCGGCGTATAACTGTGAAAAATACATTGGCAGATGTATAAATTCGCTTGTAAATCAACACGGTGCGGAGCTTGAGATTATAGTTGTCAATGACGGATCGACAGACGGCACTTTAAAAGAGCTTGAGCAATTTAAAGATTTGATAACGGTTAAAAGCATTGAAAATTCAGGCGCTTCCGCCGCAAGAAATGTCGGGCTTGAGTGCGCAAGCGGAGATTTTTTAATGTTTGTAGACTCGGATGACTATCTTTGCGAAAATGCAATAGAGCGCCTTGTCGGTGTGCAGGCGGAAAATGATGCGGATATTGTAAGGTTCAGATATGAGTATGTATATCCCGACGGAAGTAAGCTTGTACCGCTCAGTCAGCTGTGCGAAAACGGTTATATAACAAAGGAGGACTTTCCCCGGCTTGTTTATCCGCTGTTTTTAAAAGGGATTTATCTTAACAGCGTTTGTATGTCGTTATTTAAGCGTAAAATAGTAGAGGGTATGAGATTTAGGACTGATATGTCAACGGCGGAGGATGCTGTGTTCTCTCTCGGAGCATTTACAAAAGCGCAAAGCGTTCAAGTTGTTTCCGATATAATTTATAAGTATTATCAGTCTAATGAGGGCTTGACCGGCAAGGGTCTGTCTGTGCGAAAAAAATACGCCGATAATTTCAGATTTGCGGCGGAGAGTGCGAAGCATCTTAAGGAATGGGGAATGAATACACCGATTAACTTTGTAAAAGTGTATTTAAGGCCGTTTGTTGTTACGGTTGATAAGGTTTTGAGAATGATAGGGAAAAAGGGTGTGCGGTGTTGAGAAAGAAAATTATTTTAACGATTATATGTGTTTTGACGGCGGTGCTTTTTTTATCAGCGGCGTACATAATTCATGACGGGAGATGTGTTAAAACCACATCATATACATTTGAGTCGGATAAGCTTCCCGGACAGTTTGACGGCTTTAAAATTGCGCTTGTAAGCGATTTTCATAATTCTGATAATTATGATGATATAATCAGAGAGGTTCGAAATATAAGACCGAGCATAATTTGCATAACGGGCGACCTTGTGAGTATGGAAACAACCGATTACTCAAATGCACGTACTCTTGCGGACGGTCTTATGAATATTGCGCAGGTTTATTATACGTACGGGAATCACGAGTATTATAATGCTACATATCACAATGTTAAGGAGCCGCCGATAAAAAAGGAGCTTGACGGCACAGGTGTGATATTTTTAAACAACGCCTCAAGAACTCTTAAAAGAAACGGAGCGCTTTTAAATCTTGTGGGCTACGGTGATTCCGTGAACGGTGACGGAGGAAAAGCGTTTTTGGAAAATGCCGAACCGTTTATGAAAAAAATAAGCGGAAAGCTCGACAAAAGCGTTGTAACGATATTGATGATGCACCGCACACAGTATTTTGATGAAATATCTAAATATCCGTTTGATCTTGTGCTTGGCGGTCACCTGCACGGCGGACAAATCGGAATAAAACCGATACAAAGCAGGATTTTAAAAAAGCACGTGTTTACAGATAAGTATTCAAAGGGCGAATATTTTCAAAACGGCCACGAAATGATTATAAGCGGCGGATGTGCAAATAACGACGGAATAAGGATTTTTAATTCTCCGGAGGTTGTAAGCATAGTTTTAAAGAGGACGGAAAATTGAAGTATAAAATATGATTTACGATAGCTATAACTTGATTTCCTTGAAAAATTAGGGCTGTTTAAAAAGTCAATTGACTTTTTAAACAGCCCTTTTTTGTTATATTTCAGGAATTTCAACCTTAATTTCCTCATGCTTTTTGGCCGACTTAATGATATTATCTATAATAATCTGGTTATAGAGAATTTCGCTTGTCGGGATAGGTGCGCTGCCGTTTGAATGAATGGCGTCAAGGAACGATCTGATTTTTTCATCAAAGCAGTTTACATCGGAATGTATCATCGGAATAACCGTTTCAACAGGTTCTCCGGCATAATCATGATACACCGTGAGGTCGCCGCCGATTGAACCGTTCCGGCATTCTGTTGACGGAATTCTGAGGCCGCCCTTTGTACCGAGGATAATCGTATCTCCCGGGGTATCAAGGTTCATTGCCCACGAAATTCTGAAGTCAAGGATTATGTCTTTCCGTTTGTGCGAATAATATTTTGCACACCGTCCGCAGACTGACGGCACATAGTTGAAAAATCATAACACACGAATATATGATATAACAAAAATGTGCATTTGTCAATAGAAATCAATACTTTTTATTGGTTTTATGTAAAAAATCAGAACATAGCAACTACAGCGCCGTTATATTTTTCGGCAATAAAGTTTTTAACGTCATCCGTTTCGAGGGCTTTTATAAGAGCCTGAATTTTTTCGCTGTTTTCATCACCCGATCTTACTGCGATAATATTTGAATATGTCTTTGCCGCCGTACCGTTTGAATCTTCGGTTGCAAGAGCATCGGCGATTTTTAAGCCTGCCTGAATAGCGTAGTTGCCGTTTATTACAGCAATTGTACCGGGGTCGCTGTTTTTAAGCTGTGCCGCAACGGTATCTGCCTGAACTGTTTGGATATTGTAACCGCCGTTATCGGTTATATCAAGAGTTGTAACACCCTTTTCAGCGTCGGCATCATCGGGGAGCTTTATAAGCTTTTCCTGTGCGAGAAGGAAAAGAGCTCTTGTTTCGTTACTGTCGTCGGCAGGAATAATAATTGTAGCACCCGCCGGGATTTCCGCTACGCTTTTTACATCGTTTGAGTATATGCCGAACGGCTCGTAATGAATTTCGGCTGCCGGCTTAAGGTCAGTGTTGTTTGATTTGTTAAACGAGTGAAGATACGGTGTATGCTGAAAATAGTTGGCATCGAGAGTCTTGTCTGCAAGCGCTTTGTTGGGAAGTACATAATCGTCATAAACAACAATTTCGAGCTTGTAGCCTTCCTCTGCAAGCTTATCCTTAACCTGCTCGAGAATTTCTGCGTGCGGTGTTGAGCTTGCGCCTACCTTAATTGTCTTTTCGTCTGTTTTTCCTTTCGAGCAGCCGAATGCGGATGCCGCGAGTGCAAATGCTAAAATGATTGAAAATATTTTTTTCATAATAATCTGTCCCCTTTTTCTTATTTCATATTTAAATCACGGCGAACCGCTGATTTACTTAATTCTTTTATCGGTTTTGTGTGCCCACAGCATACCGATTTCTTGTATTATCTGTACTATTATAATCGTCAGAATAACGCAAACCCAGATAATATCGTTATTATAACGCTGATAGCCGTATGTAATGGCGATTTGTCCGAGTCCTCCGCCGCCTATCGTTCCAGCCATTGCGGAGTAGCCGAGGATTGTAACAGTCGATATTACGCCGCCTATTATAAGCGAGGGCTTAGCCTCGGGAATAAGCACCTTGTATATAAGCTTTGCCGATGATGTGCCCATTGCCTGCGCCGCCTCTATAATTCCACGGTCAACCTCTTTTATTGACGACTCAACCATACGAGCAATGTACGGTGCCGCCGCAATAATCAGCGTTACTATCATTGCCTTGTTTCCCATACTTGTGCCGACTATAAGATTTGCGGCAGGGAGTACGGCGATCATTAAAATGATAAACGGTATACTTCTTAGCATATTTACGATAATTCCGAGCGTTTTGTTGAGCCAGCCGACGGGGTGAATACCGTCTTTATCGGTTACGCAAAGCAATATTCCGATAGGCAGGCCTATTATATATGATACGAATGTCGAAATGAGCGTCATATATACGGTTTCCCAAATGCCGGTGTAAATGATACCGTCGTGCATCAGCTTGTAAAACATTTCAGAAAACATATTTTATTCCTCCTCACTGAAAGCAATGTTATTTCCCTTGAGCCATGAAATTATCTTTTCCGCACCCGAGGCATCATCCGGCAGCTCTACAATCATTTGACCGTATGCTGTGCCGTCAATGTCCTTTGTGTCCGCAAACATAATGTTTACCGGAGCCTGTGCGCAAAGAACCATTTCTGAAATAACGGGCTTGTTTGAAGCTTCACCGTCAAATACAATTCGTATTTTGCGTTTTCCGCTTATTGTATGTATGGCGCAATGCGGAAGAATAAGTTCGCGCGCTATGTCGGATTTCGGATTTGCAAACACATCGCTTACCTTTCCGAATTCGGCTATGCGGCTTTTGTCTATCACGGCAACATAATCGCATATGCTGTCTATTACCTTCATCTCGTGTGTTATAACGATAATCGTTACACCGAGATTTTTGTTTATATCCTTTAAAAGCGATAAAATAGACTGCGTTGTGTTTGGATCGAGCGCACTTGTAGCCTCGTCGCAAAGCAAATATTTTGGATTTGTGGCAAGCGCTCTTGCAATTGCGACTCTCTGCTTTTGTCCGCCCGAAAGCTGTGACGGATATGAGTTTTCTCTGTCAGAAAGTCCGACAAGCTTCAAAAGCTCCTTTGCACGTTTAATTGACGCGTCTTTTTTTTCACCTGCAATTTCCATTGGGTAGCAAACATTTTTAAGAACATTTCTCTGCTCTAAAAGATTAAACCCCTGAAATATCATGCCTATTGACTGTCTTACCTTTAAAAGCTCCTTTTGTGAAAGACGCATCAGAGATTTGCCATCGAGCAAAACATCTCCCGATGTGGGTCTTTCAAGAAGATTGATACATCTGACGAGTGTGCTTTTTCCTGCTCCCGATAAACCGATTATTCCGAAAATCGAGCCGTCATTCACCGTAAGATTTATATCATCGAGTGCGACTATGCTCCCGTAAGACGTTTTGTACGTCTTGCCGAGATTTTTTAATTCTATCATTACTTCACCCTCCGAGAAGTTTTTAACAGCCTTTTCCTTTGTTTTATCTGCTGTCATAAATTAAATTATATAATAATTCAAATGCTTTGTCAAGCAGATTTGTCAAATTCTCGCATTTTGCAAATAAAAATATTTCTGTGCGGAAAGCTTTTGATGTAATCAGTATAGCATATAAAGGGTTATTTGTCAAATACATAAATACTATCTATTGTTATAAATAAAAACTATAACTTAAAAATTCTCGGATAAAAAAAGTAAAGTGATGTAATGAATAAAAAAACAGATTGAAATCCGCATTATCGCAAATCTCAATCTGAATTTAAATTATCACCGAATTAAAGCCTGTTTATTTCTATCATGATGTTGTCGCATTCAAGTTCGTTGCCTACTGAGGTAAGTCCGTAGTTCATAAGCGTTTTGCCTGAATATATTCTGCCGCCGACATCGTATCTTGCATTTTCGTCAAGACCTTTAAGACGTATTTTTACGACCTCACGGTTTGGTTTTGCGCTTTTGACAACGAAGTAGTATACAGCTTTTGACTTGTCCTCGTTTACGTACATCCATGCGTAATATCTCGACTTGTTCGGGTCAGACAGCCTGTAAAAATCACCTGTCATTACAATATCACGTATTCTCTTATATGTTTGAACCTGCGTTTGCATTTCCGCCAGCTCGTCTTTTGAAAGCTTTGAAAGGTCAAGCTCATAGCCGAATGCACCGTTCATCGCAACCGTACCGCGCATCGAAAGCGAGCTTATTCTCCCGATTTGATGGTTTGGAACGGCAGATACATGAGAGCCGACGGTAGAAGCGGGATAAACAAAGCTTCCGCCGTGCTGAATAAACAAT
>CAKSPW010000023.1 GCA_934486495.1 uncultured Clostridia bacterium | reverse complement strand
GAGCGGATAAATCACAGATATGAAAAATGTGCCGCTGAAATTCACGGCACATCGGATAAAGAGCTTATAAATATTTTGAATAGCTTAAAAGAGCAAAAAGAAGTTATTGAACTTGAACTCCAACACCCGGATATTATGCTCAATACTGGCGGTGGTATATCGGTTAAAATTCCGCCGATAATATAGTGTGATACTATTCTGATACTGTAATTTTGTACTCAAAATGTACTCAAAAGGCAAAAAGAATCCCCGAAAATCCGCTGTTTATGCGGACTTCGGGGATTTTTCTGTTTATTCCCACTCCTGAATTTATCATTTATACACCGCGAAAAAGTATATAAACCTTACTTTTTTTGAGGATAATTTCTCTGTTTTTTTATTTTCTACACGTTACAAAACGAAATTGTTGTCAATTTTGTTGTCAGATGATTTGCATATTGAGAAATACTCAAAGATTTCTTTTGAGTATTTCTGTATAATAATATTTAGATAATTCTTTTGCTCGTTTTTCGAACTGAGAGCTATCCCATGTTTGATATTTATTTATAAATTCCTTTACCCATTGATAACGAGAAGTATGATATATTTGACATTTTTCATCATATGGTTTTGAGTCAGCCATTTTATTTAAATTTAACTCCAACAAAATCAAATTTCCTATATTGTTATTCTGAACGCTTAGGTTTTCAGGCAGGATATGTTCTATACTACTATCATCAAGAAAAAGTTCTGTATTTTCATAATGCGAAGCAATTTTGTTTAATACATATTTAGTTTTTATATTTAAAGCATCGTTTTTCTTAGAAAATGATAATTTTATAAACATTTCTTCGAATTCCTGGTAGGAAATATAAATTTCTTCTAACTTAGAATGTAATTCTTTTAGTATCTCTCTTGCTGTATTTTTATTATTGCAATTTCTTAGTTTTATTGAAAATTTAGAATATACGCTTTCGAGTTTATTGGTTGGTCTTACTGCAAGGGCATTATATGAGAAATGAAAGCCTTCCAAGTAGTAAATGCAATCTTTCAATTGGGTAAGTGTTATTAGGTGCTTCGTTTTTGCTTCAATTAATGCCATTAGAGCTAATCTAACCTGAACAATATTGAATATATTGGAAATATTATTCATGCTTTGAATGATTCCCAAATATTCTTTTTTGTTGTTGAAGTCTTCCTTTTTTGGGGCAATAATTTTTACATACAGTTTTGCATCGGACTCCATTTCTTGAAGAAATGCTTTATATCTTTCTTTATTTTTGGGTTTTATTGTGGATTTGAAGTCATCATACAATTTTGCAACTGATGACTTTTTATATTTAGAGATCCAAAAATGTCTGTAAAATTGTACAAAACCTACACCTGTATCGCTATTATTAATTATAGCTTTAATTGATTTCCATTTTTCTTCCGCAAAATCTGCAGGTTCAACATCTGACACCTTTGCAAAAATAGCATTTTTTATTAAATCAACTGACGAAAGATTTTTTCCTTTTGCATTTAATATTTCAAATATCATATTAGCCTGTTCTCTCTCTTTAGTTGATATAGAAACAAAGGTGGTGTTAAGAACCTGATCTCTTATTGCTTTTAATATGTCGATATATTCTAATTGATTAATAAAGTCGCTGCCATGTTTTTTTCTTAAAAATTCTCGCAATTTGTTTTCTTCCAAGGCTTCGTATAAATATTCATATGCTTCTTTAATGCATTGTTCTTCTTCTGATTCGGGTTCTTGAATATTTTCTTTTTCTCTTTCTTGAATGTAAAACGCAAAGAAAGGATAGTGAGTTTTGCTTCTAAGAATTCTTACTTGTGCACCATTATCATCATATGTCATAATATATTTAAAAATTTGCTTACTAAGAACATCTTGGCCTAACTGTAAAAATTTATCAGAAAGAGCAGAGAATAGAATTGTAATTGTTGTTAATCGTTGCTGTCCATCAACTACATCTACTTCTGCTTTATCATCGCTAAAACAATCACCCACGAATAGCATTGTTCCTAAAAAATATTGATCACTAGCTATATCCCCGTTTTTATTAATAAATAAACAATTCAACATATCATCTAAAAATTCTTTATAATTTTTTTTATCCCAGGAATATTCTCGTTGAAAACGCGGGATAACAAACTGTCGGCCTGATAATAATAGTTCTTTAATTGTTTTATCTTGAGGTTTTATGTTCATATCTCTTTTTTCCACCTTTGCAAATAAACGACTATTCATATTATTACTCCTACTAAATTATTATAATAATATTTTATCATTTATTTTATATTTGTATTCTATATTTCACATATATACGTTGTTTATATTGTCAGAAAATCAATAATGTTTTCAAATTTTATTCCCTCGTAATCCGTGATATATGTCTTATCCATTGAAAGAATAGTTTTTTCATAATTATCGGGTATGGCTTTAAGCGGAGCTAATTCACGCTCTTTAACTTTTTCATCCATAAGTGTCAGGCACACCTGATAATACTTTTTCTCGTCCTGTTTTACAGCAATAAAATCAACCTCTAATTCATACCACTTACCGATAAATACCTGATACCCACGGCGGATAAGTTCAAGGTACACGATTGTTTCCAAAACATGACCGAAATCACTGTCGGAGTAACCCATAAGCATATTGCGTATACCGGTATCGACAACATAGTATTTCGCAAGATTTTTTAGCTGCTCCTTGCCTTTGATATCATACCTTTTTACCGGGTATATGATATATGCCTTTTCGAGCATATCAAGGTAGTTTGAAACGGTAGTCGCTTTTGTTGTTTCGCCCCTGCCTTGGCTTGAAATATAACCGCTGATTTTATTTGCGGATATGATGTTGCCCGTATTTGCCACAACATATTTTACAATTTGCTCAAGCAAGCCTATATCCTTAATATTATTACGTGAAATAACGTCTTTGACAATTACGGTATTATATATTCCGAGCAGAAATTCGTTGATTGTTGTGTTATCCTGCGGCAAGGTCGGAACAGCCGGCAGACTGCCGAATTTAAGATATTGATTGAATTTATCCTCCAGCGTCCAATCATGCGGCAAATGGTCAAATTCAAGATACTCTTTAAAAGACAGCGGCAGCATTTTTATCTCCACGTACCGCCCGGATAGCAGCGTTGAAATCTCAGAAGAAAGCAAATACGCATTTGAGCCTGTGATATAAATATCCACATTAAACTCAACATTCATGCTGTTTATTGCCTTTTCCCATTTATCAACCTGCTGTATTTCATCAATAAGCAGATAACAGCGGTCATTATTTTTTATTTTTTCCGTGATAAGATTATAAAATGTCTTATAATCCCGCACATCATCATATTTCATCAGTTCAAGATTTATATGGATGATGTTATCATCGCTCACACCCTCGCCTTTCAGGTATTCCTTAAACAATTCGAGCAGAGTGGATTTTCCGCATCTGCGGATACCGGTTATAACCTTAATCAGTTTATTATCTTTAAACGCCTTTAATCGTTCTAAATAATTATCTCGTGAAATCATATCAATGCACCTCACTTTAATTATGCACTCATTATAGCACAAATATTCGTATTTGTCAAGGTTTTGCCTTTGTAAGGGTAAAATATAAACAATTATTGTTTTATATGCCTTTGAATTTGTAAATTCTTTGTATTTTCTTTAGATATTATTACCTTGATACGAAGTATCAATTTTAAAGAAAGCGAGGAAAGTCAATGAGATTCAGTTTCAGCAAGAAGAAGTTTTTGAAAAAAATCATTCTCGGCATCGGCGCACTGCTCAAATATATTATAGGCGGAATTGCCGAGAGCATTGCACTTATCTAAAAAAATGAACGGAGGATTTACGAAAATGGAAGAAAAATATTTGTGCTCACATTGCGGAGCGGAGCTTACACAAGAGGAAATGACGGAGTTTGAGGGCAATATATACTGTGCCGATTGTCTTGACGACTTAACAGCGGTTTGCGATTGCTGCGGAGACAGAATCCGCCGCGACGAAGCAGAGGGCGACAGTGAGACAACTCTATGCCATCATTGCTATGATTATAATTACACCACTTGCGAAGATTGCGGAGTATTGATACATAATGATGACGCATTCTATGATGACGATTCGGATTATCCGTACTGCCAAAGCTGTTACGAAAAATTGCAGGAAGACTCCATAAAGTCATATAACTACAAACCCGAGCCGATATTTTACGGTTCGGGTGTTTTGTTTATGGGCGTTGAACTTGAAATAGACAATGGCGGCGAGGACAGCGACAATGCGAATGAATTGCTTATGCTTGCAAACCGAAACAGCGAGCATATTTATTGCAAGCATGACGGAAGTATTTCCAATGGCTTTGAAATTGTAAGCCATCCTATGACTTTGGAATATCACACAAACAATATGAATTGGCTTGATGTATTTGAAAGCGCTGTATCAATGGAGTACCGCTCACATCAAACGAGTACCTGTGGGTTGCACGTACACGTCAACCGTTCCGCATTCGGAGAAACAACCGAACAGCAAGAAGATGTAATATCGCGAATTGTGTACTTCGTTGAAAATCATTGGAACGAGCTTTTGAAGTTCTCGCGGCGGACAGAAGCAAATATCAACTGCTGGGCAAGCCGATACGGAATTTCAACCACCGCAAAGGATACATACAAAAATGCAAAGGATAAGCACATGGGGCGCTATGTGGCGGTGAATCTTGAAAACTATAACACGATTGAATTTCGTATTTTCAGAGGTACACTGCGGTATAAAACATTTATTGCCACGCTTCAGCTTGTGCATGAGATTTGCCGGTTTGCCGCGCAGCTTGATGATAAGGAAATGGAAGGTCTTTCGTGGTCTGAATTTGTATCACTGATACCTTCCGACAAACAGGAGCTTATTGATTACTTAAAGTCCAAACGGCTTTATATCAACGAAATCACAGAAGAAAGCGAGGATATGTAATATGTGTTGTTTATTCGGATTTTATCACTACGGCGGAGGGGAAATTGACGGACTGCCAAGGCTTACAAACCTGCTTGCGGAAAACGCAGCCGTCAGAGGTACGGACGCTGCCGGGATTGCTTACAATGACCGCGGCAAACTAATCATTCACAAAGAAGCAAAAGCAGCGTATAACATTGATTTTAAGCATCCCGAAAGCGCGGTTTGCGTAACGGGGCATACAAGACACGCCACACAGGGAGATAAAAAGAAAAACTATAATAATCATCCGTTTGCAGGAACGTGTAAAAATCTTAAATTTGCACTGTCGCATAACGGTGTGCTCATAAATGACGCGGACTTGAAAAAGCAATATCACTTGCCTAAAACCAAGATTGAAACCGACAGCTATATTGCGGTTGAGTTGCTTGAAAAGAAAAAACAGCTTAATGTTGACAGTGTAAAATTTATGGCTGAAAGCATAAGCGGCAGCTTTGCATTTTCAATTCTTGACAGCTCCGACACGCTTTGGCTTATCCGCGGAGACAGTCCGCTATCGCTTGTTCATCTGCCGAAATATCGGCTTTATGTATATGCTTCGACAGATGAAATTCTGTATAAATCACTTGTTGATACAAAGCTGTTTAATGAAATCAAAACAGGCAGCTTTGAAGAAATTAAAGTACGTCCGGGAGATATTTTAAGAATTTTACCAAACGGAAAAGTTTTAACAGATACGTTTTCCTATACCGATTACAGTGATTTTCATTGGTGGGATTACAGTTTAAAAGACGACTATATTGAAGATTTAAAGTCGGTTGCGGCGTATCAGGGATATTCCCCCGAGGTTGTTGACACTCTTTTGGCCGAGGGATTTATGCCGGAAGAAATCGAAGATTACATATACTGTATGGAGTGAATTTGCAAAGTATTGTATAATAACCCCTCAAAACAAAACGAAATCAAAGATTTCTGTGTTTCGGAGAACATTTTATCATAATACTTCGGCGACTTTCTGCCTCTTCCGTTGTTATGGTATAATTAAAATAGCACACTTTAGGGAGGTGAACCAAAACGAAATATGGATATGCAAGGGTTTCAAGCATAAATCAAAAAGAGGACAGACAGCTTGACGAGCTTATAAAATTCGGGATAAAACCCGACTGTATTTACATAGACAAGCAGAGCGGAAAGGACTTTAAAAGACCTCAGTATCTAAAGCTATATAAAAGGCTTAAAAAGGACGATTTGCTTGTGATAAAAAGCATTGACCGCTTAGGTCGAAACTATAAGGAAATACAGCAGGAATGGCGAAAAATCACGCAGAATAAAAAGGCGGATATAATCGTCTTAGATATGCCGCTGCTTGATACCACAAAGGCAAAGGATTTGCTCGGCACGTTTATAGCTGACCTTGTTTTGCAGCTTTTGTCCTTTGTTGCGGAAAATGAGCGTATAAACATTTTGCAAAGACAGGCAGAAGGGATTGCCGCCGCACAAAGGCGCGGCGTAAAGTTCGGCAGACCGAAACGCACACTGCCAAAAGAATATGCCGAATATTATAAGCTGTGGAAGGATAAAAAAATATCAGCACAAGAAGGTGCTGACAGATGTAATATGACGCTCCGTGCATTTTATCGCTACGGAGACCGTATTTAATTTTGACAAAAAAGTATAGGTTTTCGGCGGCTTAAAAACCGCCACAAAACTTAATATTATTATAGCACACTTTTTACTTTTCGTCAATATATTCCACTGATTTTTTGACATATTGAACAAAAATTTTAATATTTGAGATTTTTCCGAAAACCTATACTATTTTGAAAAACAGGGAGGGATACAAAATGAAAAAGGGTAATTATGAAAAGAAGTCGTTTTATAAAAACAAACTATTTGTGATTGCGGCAGTAATTGTTGTAATTGCAATTATGTTTTATGCCGTGAACAACATTGAATGGTTTCAGAGAATGCTCGGTGAAATGTAAAAAAGAAATTTGGAGGAGTTAAAATGAGTTTATTAGACAAAGCAAGTGATTCGATTTTAAAAAAAGTAGCAAAAAAAGAAACAATTCGTATATCTTACGAACAGTTAACCGAACTTGTAAAAGATGAATTTATAAAAGGTGCAAATGACGAATTTTTAAAAAAGGTTCAGAAAACCGCTAAAGGCGGCGGATGGGTTACAAAAAAAGATTTGAACTCCGCCTCCGGCAGATATACGCTCCATGTTGGCAGTTGGAACACCGGTTATATCTTTGGCAGAAGAAAGCAAACTTACATATTTGATAATGTTGAAAACAAGTTTTATCAGCTTGATAAGGACGGAAAGTGGAAAAAGTTTTATAAAGCTGTGTGCGGTGCAATTCAAATGGAAAAGATTAACAGGAGCAGGTAATGATATATGAGTAAAAGTTTAAAAGATATGTGCAAAGAAGGTTGGGATGACTTCCGTGCTCCTGCAAAACAGGCAAAAGAAAATTTAAAAGATGATATAACCGACGCAGTCAGTGATATTCGTGAAGGAGATTTTTCTTCTGCAGGGGGTTGCCTTAAAAAATTTCTTGTTTGGGGTATTGTAATAGTTTTATTTGTGGTTTTTGCAAGGGCTTGTGCATCAGACACACCCGAAAAAAACGAAACGAGCACTCCGATACAAACCGAAGAGAGTGTTCAGAATAGCCCTGAATTGGACAGCGATGAATTATCATTGGGCGATGATTTCTACTTTCTCGCTCAGCAAATGAAATATGCAGAACAGCACAAAATCGCTTTAAATAACTTTCCGAAGGAGAGAAAGGCCCTGCTTAAAAGCTTTGAGGCATTAGGCGATGATTTAAACTTTCTGACAACAGACAATATTTTGGGAGCTGCACGCTATAAAATTACAGTTGAACAGACGGAATATGTATATTCGGGAACATTGAAAGATAATTATCCCGATGGATTCGGAGTAATTCTTAAATCGTCTGATGTTTATTACGATACAACGGATGCACTATACGGCGCTATGGAGTTTAACGGAGCTTATTATAATATTGTATACATCGGAAATTTCAGTAAGGGTCGCTTCAGCGGTTATGGTTTGCAGTACAGTCTGCCTGATAATTATAAGTATTCCTTATTATGCAAGCTATACAACGGCAGTGTGTCTGATGACAAGTTTAAGGAGTATTATCTCGGATGGCTGAATTATGTTACATACGACGGCATTTTCAAGGATGGAAAAGCTTGTGGTATGGGGAACAGTTATGGGGCAGATTTGGATGTATATTTGCACTTGCCCGATTCTGTCGGAGAGAATGAAATAACTGATGCGCAATATGATGCGATTGTAGCAGGTGAGTTTAAAAACGATATTGAGGACGGAAATTGTAAAATGTATTCCTACGGCAAACTGATTTATGACGGCGGAATGAAAAACGGTGCAAAAGACGGTTACGGACGCAGTTATTATCAAGACGGAAGTTTGGAATATGAAGGAAATTATAAAAACAACAAGAAAGACGGAAAAGGCACATTGTACAAGCAAGACGGAAGTGTAGTTTATGACGGCGAATGGCAGGCGGATGATTATAAGTAAACTATCGTGCTTTCGGCGGCCATAGGTCTGCGAAAATATGTTTTAAGCGGAAAAATAAAGTGTAAAGACACAAAACGCAGAGGTGCGAAAATGTTGATGATTATTTACGCCATAGCCGGATATTGGGCAGCCGGAGTTGTTATTTACAGTAACAGAATAATTGTAGAAACCGTACCGTTTCAGCTGTTTGGACGCAAACTGATTTTTGGAATAGCATTTGGATTTATTCTTATTCCCATTGCAATTTTGAAAAAAATCTTTTCAAGATAGTTTCAAACGACACAATGCGCCTTGTTAACAGGGCATAGATGCAATGTTGCGCTTTTGCAGAGAATTTTTTTAGAAAAGCTTTAATTGTAAATAACAAGATTTTTCAAATTAAAGTATCAGTCTGTTAAGGTCTAAGAGCAAATATGTGATAATCACAAAAATGCTCACGGCTTTAACGGACTTTTTTCATACAGTCTTAGATTATCACAGATTTGTGATGACCTTTACGGACTGATAACCCGTTAGGCTGTGCCCTTATGGGAGAGTTAATTAAGGTTGGAAACAAGTATTTTGAAGTGTGCCAAATAAAACAGAAACCCTAACGGGAGAAAGGAGTGAATTAAAATGAAAATAGGATATATCCGTATAAGCACCGCCGACCAAAATATCGCACGGCAGGAAGTGCTCATGCGTGAGCTTGGCGTTGAAAATATGTTTATTGACCGCATGAGCGGAAAGAACACAAACCGCCCCGAACTGCAAAGAATGTTAAGCTTTGTCCGTGAGGGAGACATCGTTATTGTGGAATCCATAAGCCGTTTTGCCCGTAACACACGCGACCTTTTGGATTTGGTGGAACAGCTCACATTAAAGCACGTGGAATTTGTATCAAAAAAAGAAGCGATTGATACAACCACGCCCACAGGCAAATTTATGCTTACTGTATTCGGAGCGGTTGCAGAGCTTGAAAGAGAATATATTTTACAACGGCAGAAAGAAGGCATTGCGATTGCGAAAGAAAAAGGCATGTATAAAGGGCGTAAACCAATTGAAAGAAAAAACTTTGACGAGGTTGTAACCCTTTGGAAAAACGGCGAAATCACCGCCGTAGAAGCCATGAAAAGACTTGATATGAAATCAAGCACATTTTACAGAAAAGTGAAACAATTTTAATTGAATACTATTTATTGTGTCAATGTGTCAGTGCTGCAAGTAGAATTATATTTACAACTATAAATATGCATGGTATAATTAATATAATAAAATGAGTTATGAAAATTGCTATGACATTAACACATTAACACAGGAGGTAAAAATGGACGAGAATACTATAAAGTTTAAATTAAATAAAACTTGGGAAAAGATACAGAAAAAAATTGAAACTGAAAACATTACAGACAAAATTGAAAGAGTAGAATGTGCGTTTAATCTTGTTTACGATGATATTTCGGAAGAGTATGGTAAGAAGTATACTCTTACAAATGATGAAAAGAAAACTATTTCTAATATGGTTGTATTCTATTCATTACGAATTTGGATTGATAACGATAAAAAGTCTCGTCAATCTATTGTCTCTTTTGCAAAGCAACCCTATACGCCCATCCCTGAGCAAAAGACAAAATGTTTAAAATATTACATTGCTGATGCATCTTCTATGAGCTATTACGAGGATATATATCGAGACAATATCCTTTTGCGAGGTAGGCAAGCAAAGAAAGAAAATTTAAAATATAAATCGGTTCCGAGCAAAGGACAATACACTTTTTTGGCATTGAATTTTATGGATATGATGCGCAAAGGGTATTTAGACATATATAGGCTGCTCTTTTTTAGAAAAAACTTCTTAAAAAGAACTACAAGCGGTAAAGATGACGGATTGATTGAAGCGCTTAAAAGCTATGGAGATTTAATTGATTATATCAATAAATGCACAAGCAGTAGAGAGTATGTAATCGGATGTCTTCAGTTTGTCGACTTCGAAAATGCATATCGTGTAGAACTTGTGGCTCAAATCGCAAAATGTATGCTTGATAAATGTATACCGATTAACACGCGTATTATATGTCTTATACAGACATTGTATTCCAGACTGCAAAAGGGACTGACCTTATTTCCATCCAGTTTGCAAACGACTTTTATCGGGGGATATAAGTATATAGAAGACGCCTTTAATGGAACAATTAGCGATGACGATATATTGAAAATAGGTTATATGCGACAACTAATACAAGATATTACGTGTTTTTTGTCGAGTAAATTCCGCTTTAGCAAATTCGGAATGTGGACGGAAGCAGATTATGATAGAGCTGCCAATTTCTTAACAGCCGATTTTTGTGTTATGCAGGAATTTGAGACATTTAATTTTGATGATTTGCACGATAATGATAGTCTATTTGCAAATGCAATGCGACAGATATATAGTGATGATAGAATCATACCCGAGGATATCGTTTCCGTAGCCCGTGATGATTTACCAAAGAAAATTAGAGAAAGAAATAAGAACAAGAAAAAGAAAAAAAGATAGAAAATTTGTTCGCTGAATGGTCATATCCATTCAGCGTTTTTCTTTATAATAATATGCGAATTTAAAAACCGCTCTTGAAATTCAATTTTTTCAAAAAGTCCGAAAGCCGCATGAATAAAGGGTTTGCGGACATCTTAAATTTTTTACACCTTTTCTTAACCTTGTGATAAAATATATATAACTTGCAAGTATAAAAAATATAAACAAGGAAAGGAATGTATGAAATGCAAAACGCAAATAAAGATTTAAAAGAACCAATTGAATTTTTCGGACCGCCGGGACGATGGGATAGTAATTCAAACAGATGGCGTCAAGAAAATCTTATAGACCCTTTTGAGGTTTTTGACAGCTCTAAGCAAAAAGTTGCAGCATTGCCAAATTTACAGCCATACCGTAAACAAGATTTAAAATCCGAGAAATTAACGCCGCCGCTATTTTTAAATACAAAAACTGCGGTAATAGAAAATAATGCAAATACGTTAGGAAACACCTTATCGGTACAAAGTATTGCAGAAATACCGTCATCCCAAAAGCGGACAGAGCACGAACTGTTAAAAACATTTAAAAGCTCTGAACGAGTAACCGCATATGAAATTAACAACAAACTTCTTAAGATGGAAAGTATTTTAACATTAAATGAAAAGATATACCGTTACAATGGAAATTATTATGAAGAATGCGGAAAAGATGAAATTGCACGCTTATTCTTAATTCATTGTCGCGAAGAAGTGGCTGAAATGGGGTCTTCTAAACAAGTATACGACGCCATTAACTTTATTTCAATGGAGCCTAAAATACATATTACTTCTGAGATGATTCCCGAAAATCTTTTGTCTTTAAGAAATGGTATATTAAACATTCATACGGGTGTGATGTTTAAACACTCAAAAGATTTTAAGACTTTGTACGGAATAAATGGTAATTACATATCCAACGCTTACCTGCACTGTCCGATTTTTGATGGTTTTCTACAGACAGTTACAGGAGGAGATATGTTGCTTATACAACGAATTTATGAATTTATAGGTTACTCCATATCACCGGACACAAATGCCAAAGTGTTTTTTGTGCTGCAAGGTGTGCCAAACTCCGGCAAGAGCGTACTTGTAACATTCTTGTCAAAGCTTTTTAGTAAAAATGCCGTTGTGACATTAGACGCTCATGTATTCAGTGATAAATATTCAATTTCCGAATTAGTCGGAAAAGCACTCTGTATCTCACCGGACTTACCGGCAGCGCCGTTAGATGAAAAAGCCGTAAGCAAGATAAAACAAATTACCGGAAACGATGTAGTTTCCTCAAACAGGAAGTATGAAAGCTATGTGTCATTCAGGTGCAATGCCAAAATAGTTTTGGTCACAAATCATCCTATTCTAACGCGAGCTAACGATTGTGCCTTTGAAGAACGAATTGTGACTATTCCGTTTCAACATTCCGTATCTAAAGAAAAACAAAATAGCAACCTTATTACAAATTTACTTACTGAGAGCGATGCTATTATCACAAAATCCTTGCAAGCATATTTTGAACTTGTAAAAAATCATTATCAATTTACCGGCAATTACCCTATAAACGATGTGGTAGCCAATGATTATGAAAGCGTTGCAGATATAAGTGTCAAAATTTATAACTTTGTCAAGCAAATGTTTAAAAAAAGCGATGAAGATATTATATTTACTGAAGATGCTTACAAAAAATATTGCACATTTAATGCGGGAATTTCTCTAAATGAATTTTCACTGTACTTCAAGCGTTTTACAGAAGAAATTTATGGCGGAAGAAAAGAACGAAAACGTAAAAAAGGCGAATCAAATGCCAAAAGTTGCATTAGCGGAATTAAATGGAACTGTGACTTTGACAGCTTTTAAAAAATTCCTGTTGTACTGTGAGTATTTCAGCATAACAACATTCTTAAAATCGAAAGGAGAAAAAAACAATGAAAACTAACACAATTTTTATAAAGGCAAGCGAGGTAAGTGAACTTATGGGAATATCCGTTTCCTATGCTTACCGCATAATAAAAACTCTTAACGGGGAGCTGGAGAAAAAGGGATACCTGACCGTACACGGCAGGACAAGCAGAAAATATTTTTATGAGAGAGTTTACGGAAAGGAGGAATATTCAGCATGAGCGATTATAGCAGTACCGTCTGCAAGGACGGCGACAGGTATCGCGTCATGTACCGTTATACCGCTCCTGACGGAAAAAGAAAAAGCAGCTGTAAAAGAGGATTCAAGCTTCATAAAGACGCAAAGAAGTGGGAAAAGGAAGAATTGCCGAGCCTTATAAAGCAGCTTGAACACGAGGAAACATTGGACGAAAATCTTACAATGGCGGAGCTTGTTAAAGAATATATGAATTTTACAAGGCTGCGCCGCAGAGATACTACCGCCGAAAATAAGAAAAATATTATAGATAAAAAAATCCTGCCGTACTTTGAAAATAAAAAGGTGTATGAAATATCAACGAATGATGTGCGCAAATGGCAAGATGAAGTGTTATCTATGAAAAAGTCAAACGGCGAAGAATATTCTTCAACTTATCTCCGCAGTATCAACAATCAACTGTCGGCTATATTAAACTATGCTGTTGTATATCACAATTTGCCGTCCAATCCGGTTTTGAAGATATAACGCTTGGGAACAAAACAAGCGGATAAGGAGCGGGAATTTTGGACGCTTGACGAATACACAAAATTTTCAAATGTCATACGGGAAAAACCGGAGTTTTATTATGCGTTTCAAGTGTTTTTCTGGTGCGGTTTAAGGCTTGGGGAGTTGCAGGCATTGACAAGAGAAGATGTAAATCTGCATGAGATGACTTTAAAAGTTACAAACAGTTTCACGAAAAAAGAGCAAACAAACGGCAAAACCAAAACTCCTAACAGCAAAAGGACTGTGCATATGCCGAAAGAGCTTGCGGAGGAACTGGAAGAATACATAAACAGCTTATACGGTATAAAAAGCACAGACAGATTGTTTGAGATTTCAAAATCGGCGTTTCATAAAACCATGACCGAGTATTCAAAGAAAGCCGGCGTAAAGCGTATCACGATTCACGGATTAAGGCATTCGCATATAAGCCTGCTTATGAATTATGTAAGCTGCGCGTCGGTTATGGATATTGCTAAGCGCGCCGGGCATAAATCACCGGAGATTACAATGATTTACTCACACCGCTATGGCAATAAGGATGCGTTAATTGCGGAGCAGCTTGATGAAATGATGAGGGGTGATTCAGATGTCGGCAAAAAATAAGGATAATAAGAATCGTTGGAGATGTAAGACAATAGCCTTACGGGCATCGCCCGAAGAAGCATACAGACTTGATATGCTTGTGAAAACATCGGGACTTACAAAACAGGACTATATCTTGAAAAGACTGTTTAGCGAAGAAATTACAGTGCGCCCAAATATTCGGGTGCGCAAATTTCTTGAAGATTATCTTTCGGAGCTTGTCAATGAATTAAAAAGGCTTGAAATTATAAATAGTAATACCGATGTGCTTGACAACATAAAATACATAATTGAACTTATTTATAAAATGACTATGTGACATGAAAACTGCTCTGCCGAATAAGCAGAGCAGTTTATGTGTTTTATTAATAATGTCAAATCAGTCAATTAATATAATTATTATTTTACCGTGTGGCTAAGTATTCCCTAAATTCAGTTTTTAAAACTTTCCATATTTTTTTATTTTGTAAATGTTGCCTCCGAGAAATTGATTCACACAAACGATTGCATTTTACTATTTCCTGACAAGTAAAATCATGTAACTTATGAAGAATATTTTTATATTGTTTATCAGTGACTACTTTAGTGCCTTCTATACTCTTTAAAAACTTATCTGATAAATTTGTTGTTTTTGCCCCAAAAAAACTTGACATGACACTACTCAATTGATATAAAACTGAATTGTTCTCGTTTGGGGAAATAATGTCATTTATTAATTGAATTTTAAATTTAAGCACAATTCGTTTTTCTTGCACCTTTTGCATGCTTTTATAGACAAGCACTGAAACAATAGCAGCAATCAATGGAATAATTTGCCATGCAAAGACCATAAAAGTATAAGCTTGCTGTCTGAAAAACCACAAGATGAAGTCATCATACATCGTACATAGGAGCACTGCGTTTATCACAAATATATATGAATATTTGTGATAAATTCTGCAAAAAAGAGTTGTTGAATTACATTCCTTTTGGCAATATCCTTCTCCGCACTGCTGTCCTATATCTACAACGTCCATATCTGTGGACATATATTTGCACTTTGTACTAATTGTTTTTCCTGCTAATTTTCCAACAAGATACAAAAGCACAAAAATAGTATTGAAAAGAATAAATCCCGTTAATGCTATAATAAATACTAATCTATATGGTGACGATTCTGCCATTCCCTTAAAAATCCCTGCTTCAAATGTTATTCCACCTGAAAAAGCAAGAACAACAGCAGAAAAAATAGTAAGAGTGGTTATAGATGAAATTTTATTATTCTCTAATTTATCATCTATTCCGTCAAGTTGTTTTTTTGCTTCTGTGGTAACGGAACGCACACTCTTAAAATCATCTGATATTTTATCAACTTGCTGTTTCATTTTTATTAATTCAGCTTGCCCGTCGTCAACCGATTTTACATTTGCATTTGTGTTAGTATTATTTATAAAATTTCCATACATAAATTGCGATTTTATAAAATTATATCGTCCAATTTCCAACTTAATATGGTCAGAAAATTTTTTATATCCAAAAGTAACATTTTGTAAATTTGCATCATCTTTATTTTGGGAAAAAAGTTCAAATAGCCGCTTCCCTAATGTATTAAGATTTTCTCCCAATATCTCTAAAACTTCAGAATCAGTGTTTTCAGAGATTATAGTTTGAACTTTATAAAAAATATCTGAGTATGTATGCCTATAACCATTGGTATATATTTTCTTTAATTTGTTTACCCATTGGTCCAAAATCGATTCTTGTTTAAAAAAATCTGCTTTGCATAATTCGTCAATTAGTGCAATAAGTTCATCGCTTTTCTCTTGTTCTGTCATGTTCATTCACCACCATCATAGTAATTCTCAATTGATTGATATGGGATAATTGACCTATCGCCGAAAACCTGATGATTATACTTCCAAGGGTCTTGAGAATGTGATATATCCACCAAATCCCAAGTTGACTTCACAGCATATTTTGATAATACTCTATCGATAAGTGACTTTTCTTCCTCTGGAAAAGAAGGAATAAGAGATTTTTGTTCTGGTATTTCAGACGATGAGTACATAGCAAATTCATAATACACTTCAGGAATTACCGGTCCTAATTGCCAAGCATAAAAGTCATCTGAAATAAGACGACTGTGTCTCACACGACAATTTTCACCTTGAAGAAAATAAAGTAATTTCTGTAATTTTAAATTTGTAATAATGAATCCATGTTCATGACACCAATTAATAACATATAAAGCTATCTCATGAGCATTATACATATTAATCCACCTCCTACATTATTACTTTGATACTATTAATAATTATAATATTATAATATTGCAAGAACTGCTCCACAAATATTTACAGGCTATTTTTTCAATTATTATTCTATGTTTTCAAGAATAATTATATAATTAATTCTTAATTCACATAAACATATATGACACTTATTTGTTTTATATTATTCTCGCAGTATCAAGTGTTGTCAAAGTGCTGTCAAACCTTGACTACAAACTCTGAAAATGGCTTAACCAAGCCGTTTTCAGGCTGCGTGGAACTACTCCCACTCGATTGTTGCGGGTGGTTTGGATGTGATATCATAAACCAGACGGTTTACGTGTTTTACTTCATTTACGATTCTATTGGACGCTTTTTCAAGAACATCATAAGGGATACGTGCCCAATCGGCTGTCATAAAGTCGGTAGTTGTAACTGCTCGGAGGGCAAGAGTATAGTCATATGTTCTCTCATCGCCCATAACGCCTACGCTTCTCATATCCGTTATTACTGCGAAATACTGATTTATGCTTCTGTCAAGACCGGCGTTGGCGATTTCCTCTCTGAAAATTGCATCGGCATCACGGAGAATTTCAAGTTTATCCTCTGTAATTTCTCCGATAACTCTTACGGCAAGGCCCGGGCCGGGGAACGGCTGGCGCCAAACGAGAAATTCGGGGATACCGAGTTCTATACCGAGTTGTCTTACCTCGTCCTTAAATAAGCTTCTGAGAGGTTCGATAATTTCTTCAAAATCAACAGCGTCGGGGAGACCTCCGACATTATGGTGGCTTTTTATAACAGCTGCATCACCGGCACCGCTCTCGATAACATCGGGATAAATTGTTCCCTGGACGAGAAAGTCAACTTTACCGATTTTTTTTGCTTCCGTTTCAAAAACACGGATAAATTCTTCACCGATAATTTTTCTTTTATGCTCCGGATTTGAAATGCCGGCAAGCTTATTTAGAAATCTGTCTTTGGCGTTTACTCTTACCATGTTGATGCTGAATTGCTTCTTGAAAATTCTTTCGACATCATCGCCCTCATTTTTTCTGAGCAAACCGTTATCAACAAAAATACAAGTCAAATTATCTCCGACTGCTTTGTGGAGAAGAACTGCTGCGACGGAGCTGTCAACACCGCCCGAAAGAGCACACAGTACTTTTTTGTCTCCGATTTTTTCTTTCAAATCCGCAATTGTGCGCTTTGCGTAATCGCTCATTTGCCAGTCACCGCTGCAGCCGCATATATTATATAGAAAGTTTCTGAGCATTTTGCAGCCCTCAGGCGTATGATTCACTTCGGGATGGAATTGAACGCTATACAGTTTTTTGTCCGTGTTTTCATAAGCGGCAACAGGGCAGCTATCGCTTGATGCTATTATTTTAAATCCTTCCGGAATTGCCTCGACGTGATCGGTATGGCTCATCCAGCAGATTGTTTCCTTTTCAATTCCGTCAAATAAAAGACTTTCTTTAAGATTTATTACAGTTTTGCCGTATTCACGCTTGTCGGCAGGAGAAACCTTTCCGCCAAGAGCGTAAGCCATGTATTGACTTCCATAGCAAATTCCGAGCACGGGTATGCCGAGATTAAAAATCTCATCCGAACATTTCGGAGCATTTTCTTCGTAAACACTGTTAGGCCCGCCCGTAAAAATAATACCGATGGGATTTTTGCTTTTAATTTCTTCAATAGAAGCGAAATAAGGTAAAACCTCGCAATACACATTGTTTTCACGCACGCGTCTTGCAATAAGCTGATTATATTGTCCTCCGAAGTCGAGAACTATGACCGTTTCATTGACCACAATTAATACGCCCTTTCAAATTTATTTCGTTTTTACCGTTTTATCTATATCCCGAATTTGTGTTGAAAGGCACCGATAGGAAAATCGGTGCCTCCCAGATGGTGGTATAATATAATAAAAGGGTATATAAGCATATAAATTCATATACGCTATATAAAAATTATAACACATTAAATTGAAAAAAGCAAGCTTTATGTTGCACAAATCAACTTTTATATATAAACCGCCGCTTGTTCAATTGTGATAAATCGGTGCGTCGGTGAGGGATTTTAAAAGGTATTTAAAACAGTGATTATTATAGATTTTATAGTGCGATTTTCCTTGTTATTATGCCGAAAAAAATGCCATGTTGCATAATGACTAAAAAAATGCTGTCAAAGCCTTTTAAGTTTGTAAGTCTTTTTTTAAAAAAAGGCTTGCAATTCTTGCTTTTTTCGTGTATAATGGTATTGTTGTGACAAATGTGTATTGGCGAAATATTCAATACTAATCAATCGATGAAACGGGAGGTTGCAGACCTAAAGAGTCTGGTTTTTCCGCGGAGAATGTCCGATTCACGAAACCGGGCGGCAGTCACGCTTCAATTCGGCATGGGATTTTTATGTTTATATCTATGACATCTGTGTGCTTTTTTGGGGCGGAAAATGACTAAATACGCCCATTCTCATATGTTTGAGATTGGGTTTTTATTTGAGGGTGGCACGAAACACCCGGCGGTGTGTGCAATTTTCATTTGAGCTGTCGTGCGTTCACAATGCTAAAAAATATCAAGGAGGGAAAAGTATGGCAGCAGGCAAAATCAGAATCAAGCTTAAGGCTTATGACCATGCAGTTTTGGATCAGTCGGCAGAAAAGATTGTTGAAATCGCAAAGAGAACAGGTGCTAAAGTTTCAGGCCCTATTCCGCTTCCGACAGATAAGGAAATCATCACGATCCTCAGAGCTGTGCATAAGTACAAGGATTCGAGAGAGCAGTTCGAAAGAAGAACTCACAAGAGATTAATCGACATTTTGGTTCCGGGCGAAAAGACAATGGAATCACTCGTTAAGATTGATCTTCCGGCAGGCGTTGAAATTGATGTAATTCAAAAATAAGCGTTCCGGCAAAAAAAGTGCAGTAGCCCAAAAGGCTATGATGCAGGTCATGTTCGCGTTTGTGAACCAATAACTGTAATAGGAGGATAAAGAAATGAAAAAAGCAATTTTAGGTACAAAAATCGGTATGACCCAACTCTTTGACGAGAGCGGTAAAGTTATCCCGGTAACTGTTGTGCTTGCAGGTCCTTGCACTGTTGTTCAAAAGAAGACAGTTGAAACGGACGGCTATGACGCAGTTCAGGTTGGATTCGGTGAAGTCAAAGAAAAAAATCTTAACAAGCCGATGAAGGGTCATTTTGCAAAGGCAGACACTGCCGCTAAAAAATATCTCAGAGAGTTTAGACTTGATGATATCGTATCACTTAATGTAGGTGACGAAATCAAGGCTGATATATTTGAAGCCGGTGAAAAGGTTGACGTTACAGGCATAAGCAAAGGTAAGGGTTTTGCAGGTCCTATGAAGAGATGGAACTTGCACCGCGGTCCTATGTCTCACGGTTCAGGCTATCACAGAGGCTCAGGCTCAATGGGTGCTTGCTCAAGCCCCGGAAGAGTTATGAAGGGCAAGAAGCTCCCCGGACACATGGGTGTTGACAGAGTTACAGTCCAGAACCTTGAAGTTGTAAAGGTTAACGCTGAGGAGAACATCATTCTTATTAAAGGTGCTGTTCCCGGAAATAAGGGCGGACTTGTTACTGTTAAGAACAGCGTTAAGGCTTAACAAGGTTTTTTGGAAAGGAGGAAATGAGTATGCCTACAGTGGCTTTATATAACATGGAAGGCAAGGAGACAGGAACAATCGAGCTTTCGGATAAGATTTTCGGCGTTGAAGTAAACACACCGGTTATCCATGCTGTTGTTAAAAACTACCTTGCAAATCAAAGACAGGGTACACAAAGTACAAAAACCCGTACGGAAGTACGCGGCGGCGGCATTAAGCCGTGGAGACAAAAGGGTACAGGTCGTGCAAGACAGGGTTCAATCCGTGCACCGCAATGGACAGGCGGCGGAGTTGCTCTCGGACCGAAGCCCAGAGATTATCGTTATTCGATAAACAAGAAGATGAAGAGAATTGCTCTTAAGTCGGCACTTTCGGCTAAGGCTATGGATAACGAGATAATCGTTGTTGACGGTCTTAAGACAGATGAGGTTAAGACAGCTAAAATCGCTGCAATGCTTAAGGCTCTCAATGTTGACGGCAAGGCTCTTATCGTTACTGCTGAACTTGACAGAAACGTTTACTTGTCAGCAAGAAACATCAAAAATGTTAAACCGACATATGTTTCTCAGCTTAACACATATGAGGTTCTCAAATACAACAAGTTTATTGTTGCTAAGGACGCAGTTGAAAAAATGGAGGAGGTATTGTCATAATGAATTCATATGATATCGTAAAAAGACCTATTATCTCCGAGCGTTCGATGAATCCGGTATTTGACCGCGAGGGTAACGAAATCAAAAGATATACTTTTGAAGTTCCCATGAGCGCAAATAAGATTGAGATAAAGAAAGCCGTTGAAGAAGTATTCGGCGTAAAGGTAGCTAAGGTAAATACAATGCACGTTCTCGGAAAGATGAAAAGAATGGGTAAGTACATGGGTCGTCGTCCGAGCTACAAAAAGGCAATTGTTACACTTGCTAAGGATTCTAAGGTTATCGAGCTTCTCGAAATGTAAGAATCCCTTGATTAACAGATAAGGAGTGAATAAGGATCATGGCTATAAAAAAGTATAATCCTACTTCGCCTGCCAGAAGATTTATGACAGTAAGTGATTTTTCGGAAATCACAAAGTTCGAGCCCGAGCGTTCATTGCTTGCTTCAAAAAAGAAGAATGCAGGTAGAAACTCTTACGGCAGAATTACTGTTCGTCACAGAGGCGGCGGAAACAGAAAGAAATACAGAATTATAGATTTCAAGAGAAATAAAGACGGCGTAAACGCTACCGTAATAGGTATCGAGTACGATCCTAACAGAACAGCTAATATTGCTCTTCTTCAGTATGAAGACGGAACAAAAGCATATATCATCGCTCCCCAGGGTCTTAAGGACGGGGATACTGTTGTAAGCGGTACAGGCGCTGATATTAAGCCGGGTAACGCTTTGTTCATCAAAGATATTCCGGTAGGTACTCTTATTCATAACATTGAGCTTTATCCGGGTAAGGGCGGACAGCTTGTTCGTACAGCCGGCGCAAGTGCTCAGCTTATGGCTAAAGAGGGCGGCTATGCTCAGGTTAGACTCCCGAGCGGTGAGGTTCGTATGATAAGACTCGATTGTAAAGCTACGGTTGGTGTTATCGGTAACGAGCAGCATGAGAATATTTCAATAGGTAAAGCGGGCAGAAAACGTCACATGGGTTGGAGACCGACCGTTCGAGGCGTTGTTATGAACCCGAACGACCATCCGCACGGCGGTGGTGAAGGTAAGTCACCTATCGGACGTCCGGCACCGGTTACACCTTGGGGTAAGCCTGCACTTGGTTATAAGACAAGAAAGAAAAAGAATAAGACTGATAAATTTATTGTAAAGAGAAGAAACGATAAATAATTCGCTTTTGTTGTTTCCGAGAGGAGGAAAATAAATGGGCAGATCACTTAAAAAGGGACCTTTCGTTGAAGAGCGTCTTATGAGCAGAATCGAAGCTATGAACGCTGCTAACGAAAAGAAGGTTGTTAAGACTTGGTCAAGAGCTTCCACAATCTTCCCTGAAATGGTAGGTCATACAATTGCCGTTCATGACGGCAGAAAACACGTGCCTGTATTTGTCAGCGAGGACATGGTAGGTCACAGACTCGGCGAGTTTGCTCCTACAAGAACCTTTAAAGGACACGCAGGTGCAAAATCATCCAGATAATTATAATAAGATAAAGTTCCTATAAATCGAAAGGAGGTTTCCCGGAATGGAAGCACGCGCAGTATTGAGATACGCTCGTATATCACCGAGAAAGATGAAAATCGTGATTGATCTTATCAGAAATAAGCCTGTAAATGTTGCAATGGGTATTCTGAACAATACACCTAAGGCTGCAAGTGAGTACCTCACAAAGCTTTTGGCTTCAGCTATCGCAAACGCTGAGAACAATCACAGCTTGGATAAGAAGAAATTATATGTTGCCGAATGTTACGCAACACAGGGTCCGACTCTTAAGAGAATAAGACCGAGAGCACAAGGCAGAGCCTTCAAAATCATGAAGAAAACAAGTCATGTAACACTCGTTTTGAAGGAAATGCAAGACTAATCGGAAAAGGAGGTTAATTATGGGACAGAAGGTTAATCCGCACGGACTGAGAGTCGGTATCATTAAGGATTGGGACTCAAAATGGTTCGCAAGCAAGAAGGACTTCGGAAACCAGTTGGTTGAAGATTATGAAATAAGAAATTATGTTAAAAAGGTATGCTTTGATTCAGGCGTAGCAAAAATTGCTATCGAAAGAAAGCAGAACAAGATTTATATTACAATCTTTGCTGCAAAGCCGGGTATCATCATCGGTAAAGGCGGCGCTGAAATCGATAAGCTTAAGGCTTCTCTTGAAAAGAGAACGGGTAAGAGAGTAAACGTTAATATCATGGAGGTTAAGCAACCAGATACTAACGCACAGCTCGTTGCTGAAAACATTGCAGCTCAGCTCGAACGCCGTATTTCGTTCAGACGTGCTATGAAGCAGGTTATGGGACGTGCCATGAAACTTGGCTGCCGCGGTATCAAAACTGCAGTTGCAGGCAGAGTAGGCGGCGCAGAAATCGCAAGAACAGAACAGTATCACGAGGGTACTATTCCGCTTCAGACACTTCGTGCAGATATCGATTACGGTTTTGCTGAGGCAAAAACAACATACGGTATCCTTGGTATAAAGGTTTGGATTTACAAGGGCGAAATTCTTGCAGACAGCAAGAAGGCAGGCTTTGAAGCAGCTCCCGAAAGACGTGAAAGAAGACAGCGTTCTGACAGAAAGCCGAAGGGAGGCAGACAATAATGTTATTACCTAAGAGAGTTAAATACAGAAGAGTTATGCGCGGAAGAATGAAGGGCAAAGCTCTTAGAGGAAACAAGGTTTCAAACGGTGAGTTCGGTTTGCAGGCTCTTGAGCCGGCATGGATTACCTCAAGACAGATTGAGGCAGCCCGTATCGCTATGACACGTTACACAAAGCGTGGCGGTAAGGTTTGGATTAAAATATTCCCCGATAAGCCGATAACAAGAAAGCCGGCTGAAACACGAATGGGTTCAGGTAAAGGTTCTCCCGAGTATTGGGTAGCAGTTGTTAAGCCGGGCAGAGTTATGTTTGAAATCGGCGGTGTAAGTGAAGAAACAGCAAGAGAAGCACTTCGTCTTGCTATGCACAAGCTTCCTATCAAATGTAAGTTTGTTAAAAAAGATGCAGAGGACGGTGAATAAGAATGAAGATAAATGAAGTAAGAGAATTATCTACTCCCGAGCTGGAAGAAAAGCTTGCTGAGCTTAAGAAGGAGCTGTTCAACCTTAGATTTCAAAAGGCTGTAAATCAGCTTGAAAATCCGAAGAAGATTGGCGACGCCAAAAAGTCTATCGCTCGTATCTTGACGATTATTCACGAGAGAGAAAACGAAAACTCAGCAATGTAATTGTGAGAATTATCTACGTCATTATAGAATATGTTGGTTCTATGAAAGGAGGACGCTAACGTGGAAAGAAACAGCCGTAAGGTTAAAATCGGTAAGGTAATCAGCAACAAGATGGACAAAACAATTGTTGTTGCTATTGAATACAGCGTAAAGCACCCGCTTTACGGAAAGGTTGTAAAGCGTACCTATAAGCTTAAGGCTCACGACGAGGAGAATACTTGTGCTATAGGTGACAAGGTAAAGGTTATGGAAACAAGACCTATTTCAAAGGATAAGAGATGGAGACTTGTTGAAATAGTCGAAAAGGCACAGTAATCGGCTAAAGGAGGAAGTTTAAATGATACAGCAACAAACACGCCTGAAGGTAGCTGACAACACAGGTGCCAAAGAGCTTATGTGCATCCGTGTAATAGGCGGTTCTAAGAAGAGATATGCAGCAGTAGGTGACGAAATCATTTGCAGCGTTAAAAAAGCAACTCCCGGTGGTGTTGTTAAAAAAGGTGACGTTGTTAAAGCTGTTGTAGTCAGAACCGTAAAGGAAAGTAAGCGCGCTGACGGCTCATATATCAGATTTGATGAAAATGCAGCAGTAATCGTAAGGGATGATAAAAACCCGAAGGGTACCCGTATATTCGGGCCTGTTGCAAGAGAGCTCAGAGATAAAGAGTACATGAAAATTTTGTCATTGGCTCCGGAAGTTCTTTAATGGGAGGATTCAGGCTATGAAAAAAATGCATATAAAGCGCGGTGATACTGTTAAGGTTATTGCCGGCAAGGATAAAGGAAAAGAAGGCAAGGTTACAGTTGCCATTCCTTCAAAAGGCAAGGTAGTTGTCGAAGGCATTGCAATGGTCAAGAAGCACCAGAAAGCAAGAATGCAGGGTCAGGAGAGCGGTATAGTTCATTTTGAAGCTCCTATCGACGCTTCAAACGTAATGCGCGTATGCCCGTCCTGCGGCAAGGCGGCAAGAACAGGTGTTAGAGTTCTTGACGACGGCTCAAAGGTAAGATACTGCAAAAAGTGCAATGCAGAAATTCAATAAAATTTTCGAGAGGAGGTAAATTCATACAATGAGTAGAATGAAGGATAAGTATAGAGCAGAAATTGCCCCGGCAATGATGCAGAAGTTCGGATATAAGAGCGCAATGCAAATTCCGAAGCTTGAGAAGATAGTTATTAACGTAGGTCTTGGAGAAGCAAGAGAAAATCCTAAGGCTATTGAAGCTGCCTGCAACGATATTGCAGCAATATCAGGTCAGAAGCCGATAGTTACAAAGGCTAAGAAATCAGTTGCAAACTTCAAGCTCAGAGAAGGAATGAATATCGGTTGTAAGGTAACTCTCCGTCAGGAAAGAATGTACGAGTTTATGGACAGACTCTTCAACCTCGCTCTTCCGAGAGTTCGTGACTTCAGAGGAATTAATCCGAATGCTTTTGACGGCAGAGGAAACTATTCACTCGGTATAAAAGAACAATTGATCTTCCCGGAAATTGACTACGACAAGATTGATAAAATCAGAGGTATGGATATAGTATTTGTTACAACAGCTAAAACTGATGAGGAAGCGCGTGAGCTTTTAACAATGTTCGGCGCTCCGTTTGTTCGCAGCTGATAAGGAGGAGAACAATTATGGCTAAGAAATCAATGGTTATAAAGCAGCAGAGAAAACCGAAGTACAGCACACAAGCTTACACAAGATGCAAGATTTGCGGAAGACCTCATGCATATCTTCGTAAGTTCGGTATCTGCCGTATTTGCTTCAGAGAATTGGCTTACAAAGGTCAAATTCCCGGTGTTAAAAAGGCAAGCTGGTAAACCGATTAGGCTTACCGTACGAGAAAATGAAGATTTCCCGATGATTTCGGAAGGAGGTAAAATAAATGCAAATTACAGATCCTATCGCAGATTTGCTTACAAGAATCAGAAACGCCAATTCAGCAAAGCATGAAACAGTTGAAGTTCCTGCTTCCAACATGAAAAAGGCTATCGTTGAAATTCTTAATGAAGAAGGATATATAAAGAGCTACCAGGTTATAGAGGACGGCAAACAAGGCATTATCCGTATTACTCTTAAGTATGGTCAGAACCACGAAAAGACTTTAACAGGTCTTAAGAGAGTATCAAAGCCCGGCCTCAGAATTTATGCCGGTGCCGACGAGCTCCCCAGAGTTTTGAAAGGCCTCGGAATAGCAATTATATCAACATCTCAAGGTATAATGACTGATAAGGCTGCAAGAAAAGCCAACATCGGCGGCGAAGTGCTTGCTTACGTTTGGTAAGAAGCGCAAGAAACTGAAAACCTGTATTTTGTATTCGGTGAACATGGCTTTGCCGATATGGTACAGTGCAGAGAAAATTTAAGTTATCAAGGAGGAAACCGACTATGTCAAGAATAGGCAGATTACCTATCACAATTCCGCAAGGCGTTGATGTTAAGATTGGTAAAGATAATGAAGTTACGGTAAAAGGCCCTAACGGCACACTTACACGTCAGCTTCATCATGATATGATTATTAAATCAGAGGGCGGCGTTATCACAGTTGAGCGTCCGTCAGAGGATAAGATGCACAAGTCGCTTCACGGACTTACACGCACACTTGTCAACAACATGATTATCGGTGTTACAGACGGTTTTGTAAAGGAGCTCGAAATCAACGGTGTTGGTTACAGAGCTGCTATGCAGGGAAAGGTATTAAACCTTACTCTCGGTTATTCACATCCGGTAACATACACTCCGGCAGATGGTATTACCATAGAAGTTCCGCAGCCGAACAAGATTTTGGTTAAGGGTGCCAACAAAGAAGTTGTTGGTGAAACAGCTGCCAAAATCCGCGAGTTCAGAATGCCTGAACCGTACAAGGGCAAGGGAATCAAGTACGTTGATGAAGTAATCAGACGTAAAGAAGGTAAGACCGGAGCTAAGAAGAAATAATTGAAAGGAGTGTTCATAAATGATAAAACCGTATAACAGTAAAGCGCAAAGATTAAAGCGCCACAGAAGAGTTAGAAAGAACATCTCCGGAACAGCGGAGAGACCTCGTCTTAATGTATTCAGAAGTTTGAACAACATTTACGCTCAGATTATCGATGACTCCAAGGGTGTTACACTTGCAGCCGCTTCAAGCCTTGACAAAGAATTTGAAGGCTACGGCGGAAATATCGAAGCTGCAAAGAAGGTTGGATTATTGATTGCAGAAAAGGCAGCTGCAAAAGGTATTAAGGCTGTTGTTTTCGACAGAGGCGGATATGTTTATCACGGCAGAGTAGCTGCTCTTGCGGAAGGCGCAAGAGAGGGCGGTCTCGAATTCTAAAAGAGGAGGTAATTGATAGTGGCTGAAAGAATAGATGCATCGGTACTCGATATTCAGGAGAATGTCGTTGCAATAAACCGTGTTGCAAAGGTTGTAAAGGGCGGTCGTACTTTCCGTTTCAGTGCTCTCGTTGTAGTAGGCGATGGTAACGGTCATGTAGGCTGCGGTACAGGTAAAGCAGCTGAAATCCCCGACGCAATTAGAAAGGGTATTGAGGATGCTAAGAAACACATGATTTCTGTTCCGTTGGTTGGAACAACAATTCCTCATGAGGTAATAGGTATTTACGGAGCAGGCAAGGTTCTCATTAAGCCCGCTGCAGCAGGTACCGGAGTTATCGCAGGAGGCGCAGCAAGAGCTGTTCTCGAGCTTGCTGGTATTAAAGATATCAGAACAAAGTGCCTGCGTTCAAATAACAAGAAGAATGTTGTTTGCGCAACAATTCAGGGACTTTCTGAGCTTAAGCAGGCTGAGGATGTTGCACGTCTCAGAGGTAAATCCGTTGAGGAAATAATCGGCTGATAAACCGAGATATTTACGGAAAGGAACGGTGCTAAAATGGCTAAAATTAAAATCAAACTCGTTAAAAGCACAATCGGCAGAAAGAAAGATCAAATTGCTACCGTTAAAGCTTTGGGTTTAAGAAAGATAAGACACGTTGTTGAGCATGAGGATACACCTCAGATCATAGGTATGATCAACAAGGTTACACATCTTGTAGAAGTAGAAGAAAACTAAATATTGATATAAGGAGGTGCACGAAAT
>CAKSPW010000022.1 GCA_934486495.1 uncultured Clostridia bacterium | reverse complement strand
CCGTTATATGAATCGAATGTGATATTAAGCATATCGTAAACTTTTTTGAATTCAAGAAGGCTTATTTCACGGAAATATTTCCAAAGCTTCGTTGTTTCTTCGTCGCCGCTTTCAAGAAGTCTGAAATATTCTCTCGCCTCGTCCTCAAGTTCGGGATGCTCCTTTGCTTCATCGTGAAACTTAACGTATATTTTAAGAAGCTCTTTTATAGGGTCTTTTTCGATAACACTCGGGTCACCCCAACGCTTATATGCACTGATGAGCTTACCGAACTGAGTACCCCAGTCACCGAGATGATTTATCTTTTCGGTTTTATAGCCGAGAAAACTGTAAATCTTATCAAGGCTGTTTCCGACAGCGGTTGAAAACAAGTGTCCGATATGAAACGGCTTTGCAATATTCGGTGATGAAAACTCAACGAGAACCGTTTTGCCTTCGCCCATATCCGATTTACCGTAATCCTCGCCTTTTTCAAATATTTCGCCGAGGCTTTCCTTTGCAAACTCACCTTTTGAGTAAAAAATATTTAAGTATCCGCCGACAGCGTTGACCTTTTCGATAAACTCACTTTCCGGGAATTTTTCGGCAAGCTCGGTTGCTATTACGGGCGGTGCTTTTCTCATTACCCGTGCAAGCGGGAAACAAGGGAACGCAAGGTCACCCATTTCGGGGTTTGGCGGAATTTCAAATGCCGCTGCTACATCGCTTGCGTCAAGTGAGGTAAGCTGTGAAATTGTTTCTGCTATTTGCTGCTTAAAATCCATTGTATAAAATCTCTCCTAATCTATCATTTCTGCGGTTTTTGTGCTGTCTTGCGAATCGTGGTGGTGATGATGATGGTGATGGTGGTGGTGGTGGCGGCTCTCCGAATACTTGAGCGGACAAATATACGCCTTCCACGCCTCACGCCTTTGCGCCGCATAAATAAGACCGAGCGTCATTATTACATCACTGCAGAAAAGCGGTATTGTTTTTGTAATCCACCAGCGTTCTACACCTCTTGAATTATAAAGGTAATAGAACACCATAGGGAATATGTAAACAAATATAACCTCCGCTACCAT
This sequence comes from uncultured Clostridia bacterium, assembly GCA_934486495.1. GTDB lineage: Bacteria > Bacillota > Clostridia > UBA1381 > UBA1381 > RGIG9115. The sequence continues at coordinate 28,569 of CAKSPW010000022.1, read as the reverse complement.
AAGCTTGCACACAACTCTTCTGTCACGGTCAAAGTTATACCCTATTAAAAACCACAAAACACTTGCAAAATAATCGTAAAAAATAGTTTCTGCATTTCGTGACGCCCATTCGAGATGATTAAACATCGTACACGCTTCTCTTTGGTACTGCGCCACGTCAAACGAAAAGCTTCTGTTTGCGATACTTGAAAACAGCCATCCGAAAATCCAGAAGTTAGCTATAAAATAAAGCGCTGAAATTGTATAACATACAATCTTTATCATTTTCTTTTTATCTTCTTTTTTTCTGTGAGGATAAAGAATTGCAACGGGAAACAGCAAGTGAGCAATTCCCATAAAACAGTAAGCAAAGTTATTTATGTTTAAATAGCTTTTATTATTTGTTTGTACGTAATTTGTCATAATATCAAATACTTCGCCTATATGACCTATAATATAAATTACGCCCAAAATGAATGATATTACGGCAATAGCCATTATATTGCCCTGTTGCATACTTTTATTTCTCAAGTAAATCGTACTCCCTTCAACTTTTGCTTCGTTTAATTATACCACATTTGGGTCATCAATGCAATACATAGAAAAAAGCCTATTTAAAGTATACTAATTAATGAGTGGTTTTTTTAACAAAATGCACAACTATTTTATGTTACGAGGCATTTTTGCCATTTTTCTCATAAGCTTGTATATTTCCTCTGATGCGTCCGTTTTTTTAAGAACACTCAAGCTTTCGCTCATTGAAGAAAGCTTATCCTTATCTGCCGCTGTTTCCTTTATTTTTTTATAAAGACCGTCGGCTGTAAGCTCGCTTTCGCATACCACAACGGCACCGCCCTTTGCTTCGACCTCACGTGCGTTCTGCTCCTGATGATTTCTTACAACATTCGGTGACGGAATCAAAATTGACGGCTTTTGCAAAACGGCAAGCTCGCTTACGGTTATTGCACCCGAACGGCACACAACCAAATCCGCCGCCGCCATAACATCGCTCATATTGTTTATATACGGCAAAATCTCAACATTATCGCCTATGCTTATACTGCGCTCTTTAATTAAATCACAGATTTTTTGATAATTTCTGTCGCCCGTTCCAAACAGCAGTCTAAACGGCTTTTCCTTTGATATTTTCCCGAGCATATCTATAACCGCTTCGTTTATTTTATCGGCGCCCAAGCTGCCGCCGAATATAAGTACAAAAGGCAAATCGTCTTTAATTCCGAGCTTCTGTCTTGCTTTTTCTCTGTTTGCGTATATTATTTCTCCTCGCACGGGGTTACCCGTAACAACGCACTTTGATTTGTCTTTCATGTGGTTTACCGTTTCTTCAAAGCTGAGCGCTGCGTATGTTACGTATTTCTCGCCCGCCGAAACAGTAAGCCCGGGATATACGTTTTGCTCATGGATAAGTGACGGAACGCCGACCTTTGCCGCTGCCATGCACACCGGTCCGCTTACGTAACCGCCCGTACATACAACGCAGTCCGGCTTAAACGAACGTATAATCTGTTCACATTTTTTCTTTGAGTCGTGCAGCTTTTTCATAACGGAAAAGTTTTTCAAAAGATGCTTTCTGTCAAAGCCTATGATGTCAATATATTCAATATCATACCCGGCGCGCGGAACGAGTTTTGTTTCAAGTCCTCTTTTAGTGCCGATAAAAAGGCACTCAAAGTTTTCATCACGTTCTGCGGCATATCCCGCAATGGAAAGCGCCGGGTTAATATGTCCGCCCGTACCGCCTCCGGCAAATATTACCTTCATACTATATGTCCTCCGTTTCGGATAATAAAATTTACTGTTGCTTACGGAGCCGTTTCACCGTTTACGGAATGCCTTGAAATATTCAAAAGTATTCCCATTTCTATAAGCAGAATAAGTATTGCTGTACCGCCGTAGCTGAAAAACGGCAGCGAAACACCCGTATTCGGAACGGTTGCTGTTGTAACAGCAATGTTAAGCGTTGTTTGAATGGCTATTTGCGCCATAATTCCCGTTGCCAAAAGCGTGCCGAACATATCGGGAGCATTAAGCGCAATGCGAAATCCTCTTAAAATAAGAAGTGCAAACAATATAATTATTATTGCGGCTCCGAAAAGTCCGAGTTCCTCACAAACAATGGAGAATATAAAATCGTTGTAAGGCTCCGGAAGATATGAGTATTTTTGAACAGACTGACCTATTCCGCGTCCGAAAATACCGCCCGAACCCATAGCGTAGAGTGCCTGAACTATTTGGTAACCGGAATGTCTTGTATCGCTGAACGGATTTAAAAATGCCATTACTCTTGACCATCTGTTAGCGTCGAAGAACATTATGTAAAGCGTACCGAAAAATCCTAAGACCGCACCCGATGCAACAAACGGCCACAGCGGTGTGCCTGCGGAAACCATTATCCATACCCCGATACCGCACATTATAAGAAGTCCGCTGACATGAGGCTCAAGCCACATAAGAATAATAATCATTGCCAGAATAATTCCGAACGGAGCACATCCCTTAAGTTTTGAGAGATTATAATTTCCGCTTGAAATCATTTTGGCAAATGTAATTGAAATTGCAAGTTTCATAAGCTCCGAGGGCTGAAACTGAAAGCCCGGCAGCTGAATCCATCTTCTTGAACCGTTATGTTCCTGACCTATCCCAGGAATTGCAACGAGTATCAAAAGTCCTATACAGGCAAGAAAGAACAGCCGTGAATGTTTTTTATACACCGTATAATCTATTTTAGATACGATAACCATGCCTATAAGTCCCGGAATAACGAAAAGCATTTGTCTTATGAAGAAGTGGTAGGAGTCACCGAATTTGCTTGCGCCTGCCGGTGCGGATGCGGAAAGAAGCATTACAAGACCGAGAGAGAGAATAAGCATTATTAAAAATAAAAATGTGTAATCTATACCACCGCTTTTTTTTATTTCGCCGTGCGGACTTTTTAAGGTGCGGGATTTTGCTTTTTCCGCCATATATTTCACTTCCCTATAATTTTTATATTCCAAACCAGGAAATAACACAAAGCACTGCGGTAAGCGATGTGAAAACGGCAACGATTTTCTTTTCGCTCCAACCGCACATTTCAAAATGGTGATGAATGGGACTCATCTTGAAAATGCGTTTTCCTGTGAGTTTAAATGACGCAACCTGTAAAATAACCGATAACGCCTCCGCAAAATAAATAAATCCTGCAATAATAAGGAACAGATGCATTTGCATTGCAATTGCCATCGACACTATTGCACCGCCCAAAAACAGTGAGCCTGTATCTCCCATAAATACCTTTGCCGGATATTTATTGTAAATTAAAAATCCCAAAAGACCGCCTGTAACAGCGATGCCGAACGAAAATACTCCGTCGTCGCCCTTTACAAATCCGCAAAGTGCAAAAAACAAAGCGACAACAGCCGTTACACTGCTTGCAAGTCCGTCAAGACCGTCTGTTAAATTAACGGCGTTTACCGTGCCCGTTACAACAACAAGCGCAAAAATAACGTAAACCCATATCGGCATATTAATAACGTATGACGTAAAAGGAACGTTTATTTCGCATTTGAGTTCGCCGAGCATTTCGAGAATAAAAATATAAACAATTGCAAAAAACATTTGAAGCAAAAACTTCGGCAATGCACGCAGACCCAGATTTCTTTTTTTCACAACTTTTATAAAATCGTCTATAAACCCGACTGCGCCGAAACAAACAGCTGTTGCAAGTAAAAGAAGCGCCTTTTTCTCACCGCCTGCTATACCGCCCGAAACAGCCGAGATTACAACCGTTACAATTACCGCAACCGCTATTCCGAGTGCAAACATTATTCCGCCCATAGTCGGAGTACCCGATTTTTTTTGATGCCACTTCGGGCCTTCCTCGCGTATTTCCTGACCGAATTTAAGCTTGTGAAGCCACGGTATAAACGAAGGACCTATAATCGCCGTAACCGCAAAAGCACATATAAGCGGAAGCAATCCCGCCATTAATATTTCCTGCATAAATTAGTTTCTTCCCTTTCGTAAAAAATCAGCAAAGCTTTTCAAAAAGCTTTTCAAAATGCATACCTCTTGACGCTTTGATAAGTACAATATCACCTTTTTTTACAATTTCGGATATTTCATCAAGAGCAGCATCTGTATTATCAAATGTATATGTTTTGCAATATCCTTCAGCTGCCGCAGCCGTATATGCCGAGTTTTTTCCGACGCAAACGAGAACATCAGCTATATCTCGTGCAAATTCGCCTACCTCCCTGTGAGCATCGGGCGCAAAATCTCCCATTTCAAACATATCTCCCAAAACGGCAATTTTCCGCCTGCCGTCTTGCGCACCGAGTACACCAAGCGCCGCCTTAACGGAACTTGGAGCCGCATTGTAGCAATCATTTATTATCTTTATTCCGTTATGTTCGGAAATCTCCATTCGCATTCCGGTAAATTCGGCACATAAAAGTCCCTTTGCGATTTTTTCAGGCTCAACGTCTTTTAAAATTCCGACCGTAAACGCCGCAAGTGCATTGTATACGTTATGAATGCCGGGGATAAGAAGTCTGATTTTTTGGCGGATATTTTTATAAACCGCATCAAATTCACAGCCGTCAAGTCCGAAATCCGAGATATTCTCCGCACGTACATCACCGTTTTCTATTCCGTAAAACACGGTATTGTATGCACCGTGCACCGTTTTTAAAAATTTATCATCACCGTTTGCAACAACGGTATCGTTCGGTGTTAAAAATTTCGTGCCCTCTTTTTTTGCTTTAAAAATATTCTCCTGCGAGCCGAGATTTTCGATATGGCTCATGCCGATATTTGTCATCACAAGAATATCGGGGCGCACGATGTCGGCAAGATATTCTATTTCGCCGAGTGCGCTCATACCCATTTCGAGAACGGCAGCCTCATGCTCCTTTTCTATCTTTGTAACCATAATCGGCACACCGATATTGTTATTAAAATTCTTTTCGGTTTTAAGAGTGTTGTATTTTTGAGAAAGAACGGCGGCAATCATGTCACGCGTTGTTGTTTTACCCACGCTTCCGACAACGGAAACAGTCGGAACATTATATTTTTGTTTATAATATTTTGCGATTCTTCCGAATGCCGAAAGAGTGTCATCAACTGCTATAATGTTCTTGCCCGCCGTATTCTCCGGGATTTTTTCACTTATAAAATTCTGCGCCGCATCCAAAAAGTCATGACCGTCAAATCTTTCTCCCTTTATCGGAACAAATAGCGTATTTTCGCCCAATTTTCTGCTGTCGGTAGAGATGTCGGTTAAAATCTTGTTTTCATCTCCGCATATGATTTTTCCGCCGGTCGCTGCGGCAATTTCTTTTAAACTGAGATTTTGCAATACCCTTATACATCCTTTCGTTTAGGTATATTACCGCTTGGTTCAGCGTTTTGAATTAAGATGCTTAAACACCTCGACTCTTTCATCAAAGTCAAATTTTTCTTTACCTATGATTTGATATGTTTCCTGACCCTTTCCGGCGAGTATAACAACATCATCGGCTTTTGCGTTATCGAGCGCATAGGCAATCGCCTCTCGTCTGTCCGGAATCACGATATATTCTCCGTCTGTTTTTTTCATGCCTTCTTCAATCATATCAATTATTTTAACAGGTTCCTCGCATCGGGGATTATCCGAGGTTATGATTGAAAAATCGGAAAGCCGCCCGGCAATTTCGCCCATTATCGGTCGTTTTGTATTATCTCTGTCGCCGCCGCAGCCGAAAAGCGTTATAACTCTGCCCTTTGCAAAGCTCTTCATTGCAAGAATTATGTTTTCAAGTCCGTCGGGAGTATGTGCATAGTCTATTATTACTGTATAATCCGTATCTGTCGGAACAACCTCCACTCTGCCCAATACACCGACAGCGGCTTTAAGACCGTTTGCTATGCTTTGCATATCTATGCCGAGCTTGATGCAGGTACATATCGCACTCAATGCATTATACACGCTGAACGTGCCCGGAATGCAAAGAAACATCGCATACTCCTCACCCTTGTAAACGGCATTGAAATTAACGCCGCGCGGAGTGAATTTTATATCTTTCGCCGTAACGTCAGCATCTGGATTGTTGATAGCATACGTGATAATATCCTTATCAGAATGCATTTCGTATATTTTTTTCCCGTATTCGTCATCAATATTTATTGCGCCTTTTGCGCTTAAATCAAACAGCTTCGCCTTAGCAAGCATATAATTCTTCATCGTATGATGAAAATCAAGATGATCACGTGTGAGATTTGTAAAGGTACCCACATCAAACTTGCAGCCTCGGACTCTGCTCAGCTCGAGCGCATGGCTTGAAACCTCCATAACAACATAGTCTGCGCCGCTGTCTGCCATTTCGCAGAAAATATTTTGAAGCTCAAGAGAATTCGGAGTTGTAGGGGTTGTGCTTTTCGTAAGCAAAACCTTGTCGCCTATTATGTTTTGGTTTGTGCCTATGATACCTACGCTGTGACCTGCCTGTTCAAGTATGCTTTTTACAAGGTATGTTACGGTAGTTTTTCCGTTTGTACCCGTAATACCCACAAGATGAAATTTCTCGGACGGATTTGAGTAAAAAGCGCACGCCATATCCGCAAGAGTTTCCCTTGTGTTTGAAACGTAGCAAACGGGGACATCACATTGTATCTCCTCCTCTGCCACAATCAAAACAGCACCGTTTTCAACAGCCTTACCCACAAATTTGTGACCGTCCGTTTCAAAACCCTTTATACAAACAAATGCATATCCCGGCTTAATTTCACGTGAATCGTAAGCAATACCGCTGATTTCAATATCATTTGATTTATCTTTCCAATTTTCTTTCAAAAGCTTGCTTGCTAACATTTTTCTTTCCCCTTTTTAATCACTTGCAGAATGTCTGAACTCCACGCCGACAACCGTTGCCGACGGAACTTCGCTTCCGGGTTCGATACTTTGCTTAACGGCATACGCACCTCCGCCGGAGTTTTGACCGGCACCTATCGTTTCAAAGTTCAAACCACGGCTTATAAGCACATCTCTCGCATCCGATATACTAAGTCCCGTCAAATTCGGAACGGTAACCGTTTTAACATCGCTGTTTTCCTCGGTATACAAAAGCACTATTGAATTTTTTGAAAGCTGAAGTCCGGGCTTCGGCAGCTGGTCTTTAACCTTTGCACCTTTTCCCGACACCTTGACTTTGAAGCCTTGAGAAATAAGCTCCTCCTTTGCGTCCGATACGTCCAAGTCACGAACGTCGGAAACGGTCGCTTTCTTTGTCGTGTCGCCGTCATACTGCTTTTCAACGCCGAGATATTCAAGTGAATCCTTTATAACGGAGCCTGCAACAGGCGCTGCAATTGTTCCGCCGAATTTGTTTGCCGTCTGCGGCTCATCGAGCATGATAAGACATATAATCTGCGGATCGTCTGCCGGGGCAAAGCCTACGAACGAGGCTATACGTTTAGTTCCGCTTCTGTCGCCCTTTTGAGATGTACCTGTTTTTCCGCCTATTCTGTAACCGCTTATGTACGCATTTTTACCCGTACCGTCCGGGGCGCATACAACCTGCTCGAGAATTTCGCGAACGGTTTTCGATGTTTCCTCCGATATAACCTTGTTAACGACCTCGGTTTGATAGCTCTTTACGATTCCGCCGTCGTTTCTTATTTCCTTTACAATCTGCGGCTTTAAAAGATTTCCGCCGTTTATTGCAGCGGATACCGCCGTAATCATCTGAATCGGCGTTATGTTAAAGCCCTGTCCGAATGAGCTTGTTGCTATATCCGAATCGCTGAGCTTTGTTTTGTTGTAGAATATACTTTTCGACTCGCCTACAAGTTCGATATTTGTTCTTCTCGTAAGTCCGAAAGCGCCGAAATACTCCTGAAATTTGTCTGAACCGAGCCTCAGTCCCGTTTCCATAAATACAACATTGCACGAATGCTTAACACCCTCAAAAAAGGTTTGTGCTCCGTGACCCGACGTTACGTGACAGTGGATATTATGCTCGCCTATTTGCTTTGAGCCGCCACATACAAAAGGTGTTTCAAGGTTTACAACGCCCTCCTCAAGAGCCGCCGCTGCGGTGATGATTTTAAACGTTGAACCCGGCTCGTATGCGTCGGATATGGCTTTGTTTCTCCACATCTTGTTTCGCATTGCCGCCTGGCGCTCGTCCGTCAGCTTTTTCTTTTCTTCATCCGTCATAAGAGCGAGGTCTATGTTATCGCTTAAAGACGATTTTTCATCATCTGTTTTCTTTTTCGACGTCTGCTCCATGCTTCCGAAAAGCTTTTTTTGATCCGCCGGAGTCATGTCATGGTCCAAAATATCCGAATGATACTCAAACATAACGCTGTTTTTTTCAAACTGCGTCACATCGTACGGCTCGTTTGCGTCAAAGTCGGGCTTTGTTGCCATTGCAAGAATTTCACCTGTTTTCGGGTTCATAACTATTCCTGCGGCGCCCTCTTTAAGCTCGCATTCCTTAACAGCCGTTTCAAGATGCTTCTCAAGATAATGCTGTATAGTTTCGTCAATCGTAAGCACGACGTCAGAGCCTTTGAGCGCATTTTTGTATGCCTCATACTGCTGCTTTTCAAGCGTTTGACCGCCTGCTGTCTGTGCGGTAAACACGTTGCCCGTCTTTCCTGAAAGCTCGTTGTCGAAAGTCAGCTCTATACCCTGCATACCGTTATTGTCGTAGCCGGTAAATCCGAGAATATGCGGAGCTACATTGTATGAATAATATCTCTTTGAGTCCTCCTCGAACGTTATCGGCTTAAACAGCTTTGCCGTTGCCTCGTCGACTTGTTTGTTTTTTAAATTTTTTATCTGTTCGGTTTCCTCAACCGTCAATCTCTTTTTGATAACCTGGTATCTGTTTGATTTTGTAAGCAGATTATAAATTTTATCATAATCCATGTTAAGCACAACGGACAGCTTATCTGCAATAAGCTTAGCCTCTTTATGCTCATCCCCGCCCTCCTCGGTTTTTTTATCAATATCCTGGGGATTGCATATAAGCGTATTTACCGTTGCACTTTCTGCAAGAGCTTTTCCGTTTCTGTCATATATTGTACCTCTTGACGCTATTACATTTGTGGCGCCTGTCTGCTGGCGTTCAACGGCGCTTCTCATGTCATCTCCGCGCACAATTTGCCAATAAGCGACTCTCAATATAAGCAGCAGAAGAACGGTAACAAGTATTGTAAACATAAGTCTTGCACGTTTTTTAATTAAAGTAAGCGGTAAAATTTCAAACACCTCTTATTATATGTATTTGCGTGTGACATAAATCACCTGCAGCCGCATAAAACGACTGTGTTCATTTAGTTATTTTATGCTGAAAAACTCAATAATATTCTTTTTCAAACCGTTCAAAAACGACTTTATACTGTTTTTCGCACCTTCAACCTCACCGACGGTAACCTCTGTTTTATCGCTTTGAGGTACGTCCACATAAATGGTCTGATAGCTTTCCGGGCGCTGCATACCGAGTCTGGTGGTTGCAATTTCCTCAACTTCGCTCAGGTCAACTTTGCGTTCCATCTCAAATATTTTTTGGCTCGTATAGGAACGAATTCCCGCAAGCTCTTTGTTCAGCGACTTTATTTGCGAAGATGTTTCGTTTACGGAAACAAATTTAGAAATCATAAACGCCGCCGAAGCCGCAATGGCGCCGATATACAAAATTCTTAAAAGCGTAACCCTCTTGCGTACCATTTCAGTCGTATCCTTTTCTTTTCCACTATCTAATCTTTTAGGTTTTATCGGTTTGCCTGTAATTTGTTTTTTATATGCCAAATTTCCATTAACCATGATAACATATCCTTAACTTAATTTTTTATAAAAACTCTCAGCTTTGCGCTTTTTGAACGCGGATTTTCCTCTTGTTCACGCTTTGACGGAAGAATCGGCTTTTTTGTAAGAAGCTTGCCCGACGCCGTATGTCCGCAAACGCATACCGGGAAGCTTTTCGGACAAATACAGCCTGTACAAAGCGTACGAAACGTATTTTTAACTATTCTGTCTTCAAGCGAATGGAATGTTATAATCGCAAGTCTTGCGCCGCTGTTTAAGCAGTCGGCAAAGTCAAATACGGCTTTTTCGAGGATTTTAAGCTCCCCGTTTACTTCTATTCTTATCGCCTGAAAAACTCTTTTTGCCGGGTGACCTCCGTCAGCTCTTGCGCCCTTCGGAATTGCCGCAGAAATTATATCGGCAAGCTCGCCCGTTGTTTTAATCGGTTGTTTTTTTCTTTCTTTTTCGATAAATTCCGCAATGCGCTTTGACCATTTTTCCTCGCCGTATTTGTAGAATATATCGGTAAGATTTTCGGGTGTGTACGTATTTACCACATCGTATGCGGTAAGTGTATCCTCTCTGTTCATTCGCATATCAAGCGGCGCATCGTGCATATAGCTGAAGCCTCGCTCCGCCTCGTCGAGCTGATATGAGCTGACGCCTAAGTCAAGCACCGCTCCGTCAATGCCGTCAATGCCGAGTCTTTCCAATATGTTTTTTATATTCGAAAAGTTGTCATGTACCGCCGTAAAGCGATTCGAGTATTTTGAAAGTCTTTCACCTGCCGCCGCCAATGCGTCCGTATCTCTGTCAATTCCTATTACCCTTGTATTCTCATTTGCAGATAAAATACCGCTTGTATGACCGCCTCCGCCGAGAGTGCCGTCGGCAAATATTCCTCCGCGCTGTAAATCGAGAGAATCAATCACCTCATCGAACAATACCGAAATATGTTTAAACTCCAATTCAATTCCTCCGCAATTAAAGCATTAGTCCGAATTTTTCTATCCCCTCAAGAACGGCTGTGGGAGATATGCTTTCATTATATTTATCCCACTCGCTTCTTGACCAGATTTCAAGACGTGTGTTCACACCGACAAGGATAATATCCTTTTGAAGCTCTGCATATGAGCAAAGATTTTTCCCCGGAGAAATTCTCCCCTGTTTGTCAATCTCACAACAAACGGCGCACGAGCAAAACAATCTCACAAACGCCGCCGCAAACTTATCCGTAGTAACCGGAAGCGCACGCATTTTATCGGAAAGAGATTGCCATTCCTCAGCGGTATATAAATGCAGACACTTCTCCGACGGCGAACGTGTAATGTAAACTGTATCACCGACAAGCTGTCGGATTTTTGTCGGAAGAATTATTCTCCCTCTGTCATCCAATTGTCTGTCATAACTGTCGACAAAAAATGTATTCATCTCTCCTGCGTCACCTCCGTAAAATATTCTTTCGAGGATTGGATAATTGCGTTTTTGCTCCAAAACGCTCCCATTCACTCCACCTTATATATATTCTACTCCATTTTTAAGAAAAACGCAAGAGTTTTTTTAAAATTTTTTTTCAAAACAATTATTTTTTTGTGATTTTATTGTAATTTGCGTTAAAATGCTGTATAATTATAGTCATATAAACAACAATATCTATGACAATTTTTGCAGAACAAACACAATATCTTGGGGTTGAATATATTATATCACAAAAAGATTAATTTGTGAAGACTTTTTTTAAAATTTCTTTTCGAGAATGTTACATTATTTTTGCAAAAATTTCATTAAATTTGGGAGGTTTCAACAAATGGATAAAATATGCGCAATTTTGAAGGAAGAATTTTCCTTGAAAGAGTGGCAGGCAGAGAATGTTATTTCCTTGATAGACGACGGAAATACCATACCGTTTATCGCAAGATACAGAAAGGAAAAAACAGGTGAAATGTCAGACGAGGTGCTGAGAGATTTTTCCGAACGTCTTACATATCTGCGCACTCTTGAGGATAAGAAAGCGGAAATCATGCGACTTATCGATGAGCAGGAAAAGCTGACCGATGAAATTGCAAAGAGCATTGAGCTTGCAAAAACCATGACAGAGCTTGAAGATATTTACAGACCGTTTCGTCCGAAAAGAAGAACGAGAGCGTCGATTGCCAAAGAAAAAGGACTTGAGCCCTTGTCGGAAATTATTTTTATGCAGGATAAAAACACCGACCCCTATGTCGCCGCAGCCGATTTTGTAAGCGATGAAAAAGGTGTTGCCTCGGCTGAGGATGCCGTTGCCGGCGCAAGCGATATTATTGCCGAGCAAATATCGGATAATCCGGAATTCAGAAAAATCATCAGAGAGCTTACGCTTCACAATGCACTTGTTACTTCAAAAGCGACAAGCGAGGAGGACAGCGTATACAGCTTGTATTATGATTTTTCGGAGCCTGCATCAAAAATTGCAAATCACCGTCTTCTTGCGATAAACAGAGGAGAAAAGGAAGGCTTTTTATCCGTAAAGCTTGAAATGGACAAGGATATAATTTATAATTATCTTATAAGAAAAACCGTTAAATCGGCAGACACTCCGTGCGGTGCTGTTGTAAAGGCGGCGGCAGAGGACGCTTACGAAAGACTTATTGCACCGTCCGTTGCCACGGAAATTAGAAATATCCTGACGGAAAATGCACAGGAGGCGTCAATTAAGGTGTTCAGCAAAAATCTGAACGGCCTTCTTTTACAACCGCCCGTCAAAGGAAAATGTGTGCTCGGAGTTGACCCGGGTTACAGAACGGGCTGTAAGCTTGCCGTTGTCGATGAAACGGGAAAGGTTTTAAAAACGGGAATTGCATACTTTACCTTGCCCATTCATGATAAAGAAAAATCAAAAGCGGTAATAAAAAAAATCATTACGGATTATAACGTTAATATAGTGTCGATAGGAAACGGAACAGCGTCAAAGGAATCGGAAATATTTATTTCGGACTTAATAAAAGAGCTTGACAGACCTGTTTTCTACGCTATGACAAATGAAGCCGGAGCGTCCGTATATTCGGCGTCAAAGCTTGCAACAGAGGAATTTCCCGACTATGATGTATCGCTGAGAAGTGCCGTTTCGATTGCAAGACGGCTTCAGGATCCGCTTGCCGAGCTTGTTAAAATCGACCCGAAATCAATCGGTGTCGGTCAGTATCAGCACGACATGAATCAAAAACGTCTCGGAGAGGCTCTCGGCGGAGTTGTCGAAGACTGCGTAAACAGTGTGGGCGTTGACCTTAACACTGCGTCGCCGTCACTCCTTTCATATGTTGCCGGCATTAACAAAACGATTGCGAAAAACATTGAAATATACAGAAATGAAACTGGAAAATTCACAAAAAGAAAAGACCTTATCAAGGTTCCCAAGCTCGGGGCAAAGGCTTTTGAGCAATGCGCCGGATTTTTAAGAATACCCGACGGAGAGAATGTTATGGACAACACCTCCGTTCATCCCGAAAGCTACAAAGCCGCCGAATATATTCTTAACGCTCTCGGCTATACAAAAGATGACGTATCGGGAGGAAACCTTTCGGAGATTAAATCAAGAATCAAAAAGTACGGAACGGAAAAGCTTGCCGAGGAAGCCGGTGTAGGAGTACCCACGCTGCGTGATATTGCCGACAGCCTTCAAAAAAAAGGCAGAGATATGCGAGATGAATTGCCAAAACCCGTACTCAGAACAGATGTTATGAGCATGGAGGATCTAAAGCCCGGTATGGAAATGACCGGAACGGTCAGAAATGTTATAGATTTCGGCGCATTTATTGATATTGGCGTACATCAGGACGGACTTGTTCATATTTCGCAAATATGCAATAAATTTATAAAGCATCCGTCAGAGGTACTTCATGTCGGGGATATTGTAAAGGTTAAAATTATAGAGGTGGATACGGGCAAAAAACGTATTTCGCTTACTATGAAATACTAAAATCGAGGAAAAGCATGAAAAATAAAGCGGCACTTATTTCAGTGATATTACTGATAATCGAGGCGTCATTTTGCAAAATATCGTTTGCAGACGCAGTCTCTGCTCCGAATTTTACAAACCTTGTTGTTCCGGCAAAATTTTCGGATGAAGGAGAGTTTATAAACGATGTTTATGACACATCGTCCGTTATGGATATTTTGAACAACACATACAGTAAAAGTATGTACAGCACCGCCGATTATTTCAAAACCGTCAGCAACGGTAAAATGAATATGCAAACGCTGTATCTGTTTGACGGCACGGATTCGGTGACGCTGTCCAAACCTCGCGGATATTATGCCGTACGTGACGATCAAAATCCCGACGGCTACGAGGAAAGCGAAAAATACATGAGAATGTATGAGCTGCGCAAAGATTGGTCGGAAGCAATTCAAGCGGCGATAAAAAACGGGAACAAGCCCGTGGACGCAGACGGAAACCGATATGATTTTTCGGACCTTGACCGAAACGGAGACGGAAAAATAGATTTGATTACCGTGATTTATAAAGAAACGGAGCAAAACATCTCTGTAAGCTGGGGTTCTCCGCTTTGGGATTACAGAGATTATTCAAATTATATTTCAATAGAAGAAAACGGTACCGTCTACCAAAGCGGTGAATTTGTGCAGATGACGAGTCATTTTAAAAATCCGAACGGCAACCTTGCGTTTTATCGCGGAGAAGATAATCTTCCTATCTTTTCGATGGGGAAAATATATCATGAAACAATGCACGCACTCGGACCTAAGGATTTGTACGACTCAAAACAAACGGGCGGAGTGTATTTTATGTCGCTGATGGGTAAGCACACATCGCCGATAGGGCAGTATATTTCGGTTAAGGAGCGTGATGCGCTCGGCTGGCTCGATGAAAGCATGATACGCACAATTGACGATAACGGTACATATGTTATTTCGGAAGCGTCAAGCAACAGCGGTATTGTCGCTTACAAAAGAGATTTACCGAATGGAAAAACCATGTATATTGAATACAGACGATTTGATAAATTCGGCAACAAATACGATAATCAGAATAAAAATATATATTCATACAGCATGGACTCAATTATAAAAAATCCCTATTTAAAAAGCGGCCTCGTATGTTATCTTGCAAATACGGATATACGCTTTCCGTCAAACATAAACACCACTAACATGGAGGTTGTATCACACGGAATATATTCCACGAAATCCGACTGTGCGGTAGACGGCGGAGAATCGCTTTATGTGGGCGCAGGGGATTTGTGGATTGACGTTACGGAAATGACTGAGGATAAAATCAAATTTGAAATCAGCGGAATTTCAAAAACAGAACCCGAAATAAGCGGTAGGCAGGACAATGATAAATTGTTTGTTACTTTAAAAAACGCAAATTCGGGAGGCACTGTTTTGGCGGCGGAATATGATAAAAACGGTACGCTTATCCGTGTGTTATCGCATCAGGCGCAAAGCGAAATTACGTTTACGCTCCTCTCTCAAACGAAAACTGCAAAGGTAATGTGGTGGGATTCAGCCGAAAAACTGACGCCTGTTGCCGTATCGAAAACATTTACAAGGTAATAAAATGCACCGTCCGGGAAATATAAAAGCTCCGAACGGTGCAGTTTTTTTGATTGCAACTAAAACAAATTTTAAAACGTCAGTTTTAATTATTGTCTGTAAACAATGTACAGCCGAGTTTTTTATATTGCGTTATTTTTTCCTTTAACAGCTCCTGCGAAACATCAAAATGATTTGAAAGACAATGTATACACATAAATCTTTCAAGTCCCCTGTTTATAAGCTTTTTGCAAAACGCCGCCTCATCGTGCGAAACAGAGCCTCCGCATTTTGTGCATTTATATTCGTTTAGCATAATTCACATGTATAAATGCGGCACTCGCCCGGCTTTACCTCGCATCTGAACCAGTCCTTATGAACTCCTGCGTCCTCTCCCGTAAATGCGTCGGTAAATTTAACGCTGCGCGGAGTATTCGAGTGAATGCCGAGGTCGTCAAAGCTTACGGACATTTCGTCTAACCACTTGTTATCCTCGTCTGCCGCATTTGCAAGCATAAGGGCAAATCGTCCGCCGCTTAATATTTTCATCAATACATACCTTGATTTATTGTTACTTACAACAAACGGAGGTCTTAGTTCCTCGTCTTGGTTTATGGATATAAGTCCTCGGCAAAGGAGTGTTTTTTCGTCCTCCTCGGGAATATTTCTGATATCCGAGCCGATTATAAGCGGTGAACCGAGGAATGACCAAAGCGCAAAATGAAGCTTGTACTCATCGCTTGTACAGCCGCCGAGACCGACATTTCCATTTCCGTGCATTCCGACTATAAGCATATCCATATCATTATAACAGCCCGGTGCATTATTTTCTATATTGGTAACCTGCGACTCGAAAATTTCGGTAAATGACTTTCTGTTATCGAAAATATCACCTGTCGAACGGTATGTATGAGCACCGCGTGAGCGCATCCATTTTGCAGGGTCGCCCACTCCCCAGTTACAAGCGGCAAAAACAATATCCCTTCCGCTGTTCCTGAGCGCCATTGCCATTGTAAGATAAGCATTTTCACGGTTTGCACATTGCGGGAAATTACAGAAATCATATTTCAAATAATCAACGCCCCACTCGGCAAACTGCTTTGCATCTTCAAATTCATATCCGTAGCTTGACGGATATCCGGTACACGTCATCGTTCCGGCACAGGAATACATACCGAATTTAAGACCTTTTGAATGGATATAGTCCGCAACATACTTCATTCCGTGCGGAAAAAGCTCCGGGTCTGCAACAAGCTTTCCGTCAATTCTTTCCCTAAGAGCCCAGCAGTCATCAATGATAACGTACTCGTATCCTGCGTCCTTATAGCCTTTTTCACAAATAACGTCAGCAATACCGCAAATAAGCTCCTCATTAATTTTTTCTCCGAATGTGTTCCATGAATTCCATCCCATAATCGGTTTTTCACCTAACATATATGTTTCCTCCTTAAATGTGTTTTATAATTGTATTATATCAACAAAAATTTAAAAAGTAAATGTAAAAAGCTTGCATTTGTGTGTAGTATTATTGTATAATATATTTACCACAAAACAGATTGGAGCATATGATGGAAAACTATATCATAAAAAACTTTTCGGAGTTTACGGTAAATCACATCGGCATGGAAAAATGCAAGCCAAGCCACACATTCTCGTGGCAATTTAAAAACGATTATCTCATTCATTACATTATAAGCGGCAAGGGAATCTTTGAGTGCGGCGGAAAAACATACAGTCTTAAAGCGGGCGAGGCATTCTTCATAGGCAACAAAAAAGGCATATACACGGCTGATAAAAACGATCCCTGGACGTATGTGTGGATAAATTTTTCAGGCACAATGGGCAGGGAATTTCTTGATATATTAAGGCTGTCGACTGATAATCCCGTTTATGTGACAAACAATCATAAGAAATTAAAACGAATGTTCGAGGATGCGGTGTATATTGATACGAAAAAAAACGAATTCTATATATGCTCCGAAATATTTTCCCTTTTCAGCGAAATGATCGAAACATCGGCAAACGCCGTTCAAACAAAAAAGCCGTCATCCGACAGATATATAGATATTTGCCGCGAATATGTTAAAGTTAATTATATGAAGAAAATCTCAGCAAGTGACCTGTCAAGAGTTGCAATGATAGAATATTCATATCTTTTCAGACTGTTTAAAGAAAAACTCGGAATAAGTCCGGGAGAATACATCATAAATCGGAAAATCACCATTGCGGCAAAGCTTTTATGCGAAACAGATATGACGATAAGTGAAGCGGCGGCAGCGGTCGGATATGATGACAGAGCGGCATTTTCAAAGCTTTTTAAGAAAAAATTCAACATATCTCCGAACGAATACAGACAAAGAAAGGTTACGCACGTATAACAAATGTATAAAATAAATATGTACAAATTATAAAATATATTGTTTTTTTCTTGACGGCAGCACAATTAAGTGATATAATAACGTATGTGTCGAATTATGATATATGACATACTCGGTTTGGAGGATTATCAAGTGAAAAATAAGATAAATGTTAAAAGATATTTTCAGGTGCTCGGCATATGCCTTGCGGTATTGCTTGTAGGGCTTTTGGGCGCATTGGGTTTTGGATTTTGGCAGCCGACGGAAACGGGGCTTACATCGGATGAAATAGCTACCGTTGAAACGGCCGACGGCAAAATAAACGTTCTGCTGATGGGTGTAGACGAGGGCGGATTGAGAACGGACTGCATTATGCTTGCATCGTTTAATACCGAAGATAAGAAGGCAAAGCTTTTATCTATCCCGCGTGACACGAGAATGTATGTAGGCTCGAAATATCAAAAGGTTAACGCTGCTCATGCAATAAGATCGTCATCGGGCGGAATTATGGGTGCGCAAGGTACGGTTGAAGCTGTTACAAGACTTACCGGTGTTCCGATTAACTATTATGTAGAGATGTCATTTGACGATGTTGCCGAATGCATAAATCTTTTGGGACCGGTTGAGTTTGAAATACCCGACCTTTACAACGACGGCGTCGGAATGGTTTACGATGACCCCGCTCAGGGACTCCATATTAACTTGAAGCCCGGCGTACAGGAAATTGACGGTGCAAAAGCCGTTCAGCTCCTCAGATACAGAAAAGGCAACAAGATAAACGGTAAAAGAAAAGGGTATACAAACGGCGATATAGACAGAATTAAGGTTCAGCAGGAGTTTTTGCAGGCTGTAATAGACCAAAAGCTAAATGCTTCGCTTATTCTTAAAATTCCGGCAATGTTTAAGCAGCTGTCGGAATCGATAAAGACTAATATGACAATTAAAGAGGTTATACAATATTCAAAGTATTTAAGCGACTTTAAATCGGAAAATCTTGCCGCATTTTCTTTGCCCGGTGTGTCGCAGACGATAGACGGTGCATCATATTGGGTATGCGACCTTGACAAAACGAGAAGCCTTATAGAAACCGAGTTCGGATATGACGCATCTAATATTACAATAGATAAAGTTGCCGGACAAAACAAGGATAAATCGTCAAAGCAGCAAGCCGCAAGCCAAAAGCCTGCCGCTACCGCATCAACTCAAAAACAGACAGCAAAACCGTCATCCGGTAAAAATAAAACATCATCTGCCACAAAGGCGCCGTCATCCGCTGTACAAACGGTAACGGAAAAGCCTAAAACATCAAACAAGAGCAGTGATACAAAAACAGATGCTACAAAGGCTCCGCAAAAGCATGAAGCAACGGAAAAGCCGGCGGCAACGGAAAAGCCTGCCGCAACAAAAGCTCCGCAAAAGCAGGAATCGACATCTAATGGAGAGAAAATACCGGTTAAATCGGGAAGCGGAGACGGCGAGGATTCGGAGTAAGAAAATGAGTAATATCGAAAAGGTAACTCTTGCAAAAACGGCAGGTTTTTGCTACGGTGTAAGCCGTGCCGTTGACAGGGTTTACGAATGTGCCGAAAACGGTGAGAGAATATGCACCTTCGGGAAACTGATACACAATCGTCAGGTTGTAAGCGAGCTTGAAGAAAAGGGCGTTTATGCGTATGATAACATAGACGATATTCCAAGCGATACAAAAGTGATTATAAGAACTCACGGCGCACCGCAAAGAGTATTCGACACGCTGATGTCAAGAGGCATTGATTTTGAGGATTTAACGTGTCCGTTTGTTGAAAAAATACACAAAATTGTTGCCGAGCATTATCAAAACGGTGAAAAAATTATAATTGTGGGCGATATTTCACATCCGGAAGTAATCGGGATTAACGGTCACTGCGAAAACAGTGCGCTTGTAATTTATGATACAAATACTGAAATTCCGACAGATTTCGTCGAAAATCCATGTTGTGTTGTAGCACAAACCACAATAAATAAAAAAAAATTTGTTCAAATCGTTAATTTTCTCAAAAATGCTTGCAAAAAGGTACTGTTTTTTGATACAATATGTAATGCGACAGAAAAGCGTCAGGAGGAGGCTGCAAATTTAGCTGCCGAAAGTGACGCAATGCTCGTAGTCGGCGGAATGGAAAGCTCGAATACGTGCAAGCTTTACGAAATATCAAAAAGCATTTGCCCGTGCACTTTTCATATTGAAACTTCGGAGGATATTCCTTCGGGTATATATAAAAATAAAAAGATAGGTATTACGGCG
Organism: uncultured Clostridia bacterium; assembly: GCA_934486495.1. Classification (GTDB taxonomy): domain Bacteria; phylum Bacillota; class Clostridia; order UBA1381; family UBA1381; genus RGIG9115. The sequence goes on along the minus strand of CAKSPW010000022.1, from coordinate 8,627 downwards.
GGAGCGTCGACGCCCGGGCGTATTATCGAGGAGGTAGTTAAAGCTATGGATGAAAATCTGAAGAATGAAGAAAGTTTTGCGGAGATGTTTGAGCAGTACGGAGGCAAGAGCCTTAACAACGGTGATATCATCGACGGTGTTGTTGTGGAAGTTCGCAACAATGAAGTTATTGTTGACTTAGGCGGATTTAAGTACAACGGTCAGCTTGCACTTGATCAGCTCACAGACGATCCGAACGCAAAAGCTTCAGATCTGGTTAAACCCGGTGACGATATTAAGGTATATGTTGTCGGTGTTAATGACAGCGAAGGAAAGGTTGTACTCTCTCGCAAGAAGATTGTACAGCAGGAAGCGTGGAACAAAATTAAAGAAGCCTATGAAAACGGAGATGTTCTTGAAGGCAAAATCATTAAGGCTGTGAAAGGTGGAGTGATTGCCCAAGCTCTCGATACTCAGGTTTTCGTTCCGGCAAGACAAGCCTCTGAAAGATTTGTACAGGATTTGCAAACACTTGTAGGCAACGATGTTAAGCTTAAGCTTATCGAAATTGACGACAGAAGAAAACGTGTTGTTGGCTCTGTAAGAGTAATTCTCGAACAGGAAAAGAAAGAAAAGGAAGACGCTTTCTGGTCAACTGCTGAGGTTGGAAAGAGATATACCGGTGTTGTTAAGTCACTCACAAGCTTCGGTGCTTTTGTTGATATCGGCGGCGTTGACGGTCTTGTTCACATCAGCGAGCTTTCATGGAGCAGAATTAAGCATCCGTCAGAGGTTGTTTCTGTTGGTGATACTGTTGATGTATATATCAAGGACCTTAAGCCCGAAACAAAGAAAATCTCTCTCGGATTTAAGAATGCTGATGACAATCCGTGGGTTGTTGCAAAATCAAAGTTCAATGTAGGCGATGTTGTAACCGTTAAGGTTGTAAGAATGCTTTCATTCGGTGCTTTTGCTGAGCTTATTCCGACAGTCGACGGTCTTATTCATATTTCACAGATTGCTGACAGAAGAATCGAAAAGCCCGAAGATGTGCTTTCAATCGGTCAGGAGGTTCAGGTTAAGATTACTGATATCGATTGGGATGCAAAGAAAATCAGCCTTAGCATAAGAGCATTGATTGCTCCCGAGGTTAAGGAAGAGGAGCCTGCTCCGGTAGTTGAAGAAGAACCTGCCGACGGCGAAGCTCTTGTTTATTCAACAGATCCCGAAGTAGAGGTTGAAGAGCCTATCGCAGAAGATGACGCTGAATAATATATTTGAATAATTAAAAGAGCTGTTGCAGATGGGCATCTAAAATGCTCACCTGCTCAGCTCTTATTTTTTCGAAAAAAAGAAGAAGAAAACATCAATCGCAACAAAATAAAGCATATTTTATCAGATAAAACAGAATAGTTATGCCGGATTATCAAATATTATAATACAACAAAAGCGAAAATTCACTCGCCAAATCGGATTCAAGCAGGCATGAGGGAATACTCATGCCCGGAACCGCATCATATCAAATCAGCGAACATTTGCTCAAGCTCTTCCTTTGGCACAAAGCCGACTGATTTCTTTACAGCCTTACCGCCGCTAAAAAGCAAAACGGTCGGAATGCTTACAATCCCGTATTTTATCGCAAGCTCGCCTTCCTCATCAATGTTGACCTTTCCCACCTTAAGCGACGGAGCGTACTGCTCGGCAATTTCCGCAATCGTCGGGGAAAGCATTTTGCACGGGCCGCACCATGACGCCCAAAAATCCACAATTACCGGTACATTTGCCTTTAAAACTTCTTCTTCAAAATTTTCGGTTGTTAAAATTATTTCAGCCATTTTCAAGTTCCTCCCACGTTTATTTTTCCTTATAATAAAGCATACAATGACAAAATCCCTCAAAATTCGGATCGGCAATTTGCTCTCTGAACTCCTTGCACATACACTTATTATCCTCCGTTCTCTCTACTCGGCAAGGGCAATACCCACCCGTCATCTTAAGTCCCTCTTTAACCGTTTTCACTATTTCCTCGTCGGGATTATATTTAATATTCATTCATTTCACCTCGCAATTAACAGTATTCGCTCATTCTTACTCAATTATCCGTCCTATTGCCGTTTCACCGTCTATTTTCTCGATAAAAACATTTCTGTACTTAAATGATAAGTCCTCATCGGATTTTACATGAACGTTTATATAGTTCGTTGTTTTGCCCTCGTAAATATCATTTTCGCCTTTTATGCATCTTTCAAACAAAACCTCCATGGTTTTCCCGACAAAACCGAGCAGAAAATCGGCTGTATTTTTATTTCTGATACGCTCCAAAACCTTGCTTCTTTGATCCTTAACCTGCGGAGATATTTGGTTTTTGTATTTTGCGGCAGGTGTTCCCGGACGTACGGAGTACTGAAAAATATGCATATCGGCAAATTTCATTTTATCGGCAAATGACGCACTTTTTGAAAACTCCTCCTCTGTTTCTCCCGGGAAACCGACCATTATATCCGTAGTTACGGCGGCATCGGGAAAATGCTTTCGTATTGCGTTTACAATCTCCTCATACTCTGCCGAAGTATAACGCCTGTTCATGCGCTTTAGCGTTTCGTCACAGCCCGATTGCAGCGACAGATGAAAATGATGACACAGCTTGTCCGCCGACGATATTTTGTCCGTAAATTCGCTGTTTAAGGTCATAGGCTCTATGGAGCTAAGACGTATTCTTTTTACTCCGCGCACCTCGTTTACACGCCTTATTATATCGGCAAGAGATGTATTTTTCGTGTCAAGTCCGTATGACGCTATGTGTATTCCGACAAGGATTATCTCGGAAAATCCGTCATCTGCAAGACGTTGTGCCTCCTTAACAACCTCCTCGGGGTCACGGCTTCTTATCGGGCCTCTTGCATACGGAATAATACAATATGTGCAAAACTGATTGCAGCCTTCTTGAATTTTTATATACGCACGTGTCATATGCTCATAATCCGATACTTTCATTTCCTCGAACGTATGCATTTTCAGAATATCTCCGACAAGCGATTTTTTGTCTGTCGGCTTTATGCTCTCCGCCATATCGACAATTCTGTTTCTGTCGTTTGTACCTATAATAAGATTTACATCATCAATCGCCAAAACCTCATTCGGCGCAACCTGCGCATAACAGCCTGTCGCAATAACGATACTGTCGGGATTTTCTTTCTTTGCCCGTCTTATAATTTGTCTTGATTTTCTGTCGCTTATACTCGTAACGCTGCAGGTGTTTATAACATATACGTCAGCAGGCGAGGAAAAGTCGGTTATTTCATAGCCTCTGTTTTTAAACAGTTCCGTCATAGCCTCTGTTTCGTATTGATTAACCTTACAGCCGAGTGTGTAAAATGCCGCTTTTTTCATTAATAACAAATGCCTTTCGTTGTTTTGTTTATTATTTTGAGTAATTTTGCATATATCCAAAAAATATTAGTCGGCAGAATTACCAAAAATTAAAAAAATGTTTAATTATACTTGACTAAATCAAAAAAACAGTGTATTATATAAGTGCGGATAAAGAATGCCGCAAATAAATATTTTAAGGAGGACTCAATATGAAAACTTTTAATCTATTGCTCAGCTCTATCAACGACGTAAAGGATTTTGTCAACATCGTAAGCAAATACGACTTTGACGTGGATTTGACATCAGGCAGATACGTTGTAGATGCAAAATCAATAATGGGGATTTTCAGTCTTGATTTGTCAAAGCCTATAAAGGTTGAAGTACATGATGACAACTGCGATGAATTCATAAGCGAGCTTAAGAAATTTATCGTTGACTAATTCTTTGGTTTCACATAATTTTATTATGTAGGAAACAGAGTGAGCCCCCTTGCTCTGTTTTTTCTTTTAAAAAAAGTATAACATATTTTTTATGTTTTTGCAATAGTATAAATGAATTTTTTTAAAAACCGCATTTTTTTGGTGCGGTTTTATTTTTTTGCAGGCAATTATTACCCTATATTATTGTAAAGTTACATAAATATTTATATCTGTAATTTACGATATATGTTAAAATGTCAATTTTCGCTTTATTCATTTGACAAAAGGCTGTTTTTTTAGTATTATATATATAGAATAAAAATTTGGGAGGTTTGTTTATGAAGGTTTTATTTGCTGCTTCCGAGGCCGCTCCGTTTGTGAAAACAGGAGGCTTGGGTGATGTTGCCGGCTCGCTTCCGAAAACATTATGCGAAAAGGGTATTGACGCACGTGTTATTCTTCCTCTTTATAAGTGTATCCCCAAGGAATACGTTGACAAGATGGAATATATCGACTGCATATATATAGATATAGCATGGAGAAAGCAATATTGCGGCATCTTTAAGCTTGTACATCGAGGCGTAACATACTATTTTATTGATAATAAGTTTTACTTCAACGGTGATAAGCCGTATGACTACATTCATTTGGACGCCGAAAAGTTTGTATTTTTCTCAAAGGCTGTCCTATCAATACTTCCGACAATAGATTTCAGACCCGATTTGATTCACTGCAACGATTGGCAAACAGGCCCGATACCTGTTCTTTTGGACACATTTTACGATAACGAATTTTACAGGGGAATAAAAACTATTATAACCATTCACAACCTGCGTTTTCAGGGCAGATGGGGACTTAATGAAATCAAGGATATTATGGGTATACCCGACTACTATTATACAAGCGACAAGCTCGAGTTTTACGGCGACGCAAACCTCTTGAAGGGCGGTATGGTATATGCAAACAAGATTACAACGGTAAGCAATACCTACGCAAACGAAATATGCACGTATGAATACGGAGAGGGTCTTGACAGTATCCTGAACGCACGCAAAGGCGATTTGGTGGGAATAGTAAACGGTATTTCCTATGATGACTGGGACAGCAAAACCGATAAGTTCATCTGCAACAATTACGGACTTACGAATTTAAACAGCGAAAAGGTTAAAAACAAGCTAAAGCTTCAGGAGGAGCTCGGACTTGAAGTAAATCCCGATAAGATGATGATAGGTATCGTATCAAGACTTACCGACCAAAAAGGATTTGACCTTGTCGCCTATGCCATGGATAAGCTGACCGAGGGCGGAATTCAGCTTGTAATACTCGGAACGGGCGATGATAAATACGAAAATCTGTTTAGGCACTACGCATGGAAAAACCCGTCGTCGGTTGCCGCCTGCATTTATTTTTCAAACGAAATGTCACATAAGATTTATGCAGCGTGTGACGCATTTTTGATGCCGTCACGTTTTGAGCCGTGCGGACTTTCACAGCTTATAAGTCTTAAATACGGCACCGTACCGATTGTAAGAGAAACGGGCGGTCTTAAGGACACGGTAACGGCTTATAACGAATATACGGACGAGGGTGACGGTTTTTCGTTTGCAAGCTATAATGCGGACGATATGCTCCACGTTATATACTATGCGATGGATATTTACTACAACAAAAAGAAACAATGGCGCGGAATAATGAAGCGCGGTATGAAAAAAGATTATTCGTGGAATACATCGGCAGACAAATACATTGCACTTTATGAGGATGTAACGGGAATAAAAAAATAAAATCCGCTCAAGCGGCAAATGTATATGAAGGGAATGAAAGATTTTGACTGAAACAAGCAAAAAAAAGCTGACATCGGCTGAAGAAAACCTAAAAAAAGAAATAGTGGGCAAGGTGGAGCGTCATTTCGGCAAGACTATGGACGAAGCCACTCCGAAAATGGTATACACCGCCTGTGCGCTTACGGCAAGAGATAAGATAATGGAGAAGTGGTCAAAATCTCACAAGATTATTAAGCGTGACGGTAATAAAAAACTTTATTACCTCTCGTTTGAGTTTCTTATGGGCAGACTTTTCTCAACAAACGTTTTAAATCTCATGCTTACCGACGAGTATAAAAACGTTATATCCTCACTCGGCTATAAGATGGATGATATTGTTGAGCTTGAAAACGATGCAGGGCTCGGAAACGGCGGTTTGGGTCGTCTTGCGGCTTGCTTTATCGACTCTCTTACAACAATGGATTTACCCGCCTACGGCTGCACGATACGCTATGAGTACGGTCTTTTCAAGCAAAAGATTGTTGACGGCTATCAAATCGAGCTTCCCGATTCGTGGCTTGAGGACGGAAACGTCTGGGAAATCCCCCGCCCCGAGGAATCTGTTAAGGTTAAATTCGGCGGTCAGGTTTATACCGACTGGAATGACGGAAAGTTTTCTTTCAGATACGAAAACAGCCATACGATTATAGCTATGCCGTATGATGTTCCGCTTTGCGGCTATGATTCAAAGCTAATAAACAAATTAAGACTCTGGAGCGCAAAATCCCCCGACAACTTCGACATGAAGGCGTTCAACAGCGGCGACTATATGCGTGCGGTTGAAGAAAAGCATCTTGCCGAGGTTATCTCAAACGTGCTTTATCCCGAGGATAATCATGAGGAGGGAAAAGAGCTTAGACTCAAACAGCAATACTTCCTTGTATCCGCAACGCTTCAATGGATTGTTCGTGAGTTTAAAGACAGAAACGGCTACGACTTTTCAAAGATGCCCGAGAAGATAGTTATTCAGCTAAACGACACTCATCCGACGCTTGCCATTCCCGAACTTATGCGAATACTCATGGACGAGGAGGGACTCGGCTGGGACGACGCATGGGAGATTGTAACTCACGTATTTGCGTACACAAATCACACAGTACTCAGTGAGGCTATGGAAAAATGGCCGCTTCCGATGTTTAAAAAGGTTCTTCCGAGAATATACATGATTGTTGAAGAAATGAACAGACGACTTATGGAATATCTCGAAAGCGTTTACCCGAACGACCCCGGCAAGCATAAATGGATGGCAATTATTGCCGACAATCAGATTTTTATGGCTAACGTTTGCCTTGCAACGTGCTTTGCGATAAACGGTGTTTCAAGGCTTCATACGGAAATACTCGAAAAGGATATTTTTGCGGACTATTACCGTCTTAATCCGGGCAGATTTTACGCTATTACTAACGGCATAACTTTCCGCCGCTGGATAATGAACTGCAACCCCGAGCTTACGGAGCTTATCACAAAAACCATCGGCAAGGGCTGGCTTAAAAATGCGGATGAGCTTAAAAAGCTTGCACCGTTTGCAAAGGATAAGGATTTTGCGGAGAAATTTGACAAGATAAAAAGAGATAATAAGGTTCATCTTGCAAAATACATCAAAGAGCATAACAATATAGACGTAAATCCCGACTCGATATTCGACGTTCAGGCAAAGCGTTTGCATGAATACAAGCGTCAGCTTATGAATATTCTTCACATCATGGCTGAATACAACAGGATTTTGGATAACCCCAATCTTGACTACTATCCGAAAACGTATATTTTCGGTGCAAAGGCAGCTCCCGGATATATGAGAGCAAAGCTTATCATTAAGCTTATCAATTCCGTAGCAAACGTCATAAACAACGATTCGAGAATAAACGGCAAAATTAAAGTTGTGTTCCTTGAAAATTACAGCGTTTCTATTGCCGAAAAGCTTATCATTGCCGCCGATATATCAGAGCAGATTTCAACGGCAGGCAAAGAAGCGTCGGGAACCGGTAACATGAAGTTTATGCTAAACGGCGCTATTACAATAGGAACTCTCGACGGTGCAAATGTTGAAATGCTTGAACAGGTCGGAGAGGATAACATATACATTTTCGGTCTTAAGGCGGATGAGGTTGCCGCAAGAGTAAGACTCAACGACAACCACGAGGTAAAGGATATATATTCGGGAAATCAGGAGCTTCGCCGGGTTTTGGAGCAGCTTGTTGACGGAACATATTCAAACGGGTCAAATCAGCTTTTCAGAGATTTGCATCAGACTCTTCTTTTCGGAGATTACGGATATGCAGACAACTATATGGTACTGCGTGATTTTGACGAATATATGGAAACTCAGCAAAAACTCTCCGAGCTTTATAAGGACAGAAGCAAATGGCTTGAAAAGGCTATTATGAACACCGCAATGTCGGGATTTTTCTCAAGCGACAGAACTATCAAAGAGTATAACGATAATATCTGGAAGCTTACACCGATGAAATAAAATAAAGCAGGGTGCGGATTTCCGCACCCTAAGCTTATAGATATGTCAGCATAAAGGATTGATTTATTTGTATTTGGAGCATAATTCTCAAAATCTGTTTTTCAGAGAGCCGTTCGGAGCGGTTAAAACGCAAAGCGATATAACTCTGCGTCTTGCCGTGTCGGAGTCGGGCATACCCCACACCGTGAAATGTATTTTCTGCTGCGGCAATACACAGCTTTGCGAAAAGGATATGAGCTATATATTTGAAATCTGCGGCAAAAATATTTACAGCTGTACGTTTCACACACCTGAAAAAGGAAGTCTTGTGTGGTACTATTTCCGCATAGAAACCGACAGCGGTACGTTTTATTACGGCAATAACGAGCGACTTCTCGGCGGTGAGGGAAAGCTGTACGAGTGCACTCCCGCGCAAAAATTTCAAATTACCGTTTACGACAAAAATTTTAAAACTCCGAATTGGTTCAAAAAATCCGTTGCATATCAAATATTCCCCGACAGATTCTATAATCCGTCTCCCGACGTCAAATCCGAAAGGCAGGATATTATAAGACGGTCTTGGGG
>CAKSPW010000021.1 GCA_934486495.1 uncultured Clostridia bacterium | reverse complement strand
ATAATCGACCTTACCCGGCAGCCTTAAAAGCCGTACAGTAAGTTTATTAATACGATTTTAAAAAATGGGGTGTTTGATGAAACGCCCCATTTTTTAGATAATTTTATTTTATCGATGTGTACGGTGCCAATTCAAGTCGTATAAAATAGCCTCTGTCATGCGAGCAAACAGGACAAACGGCAGGAGGATTTGTACCCTCAAATATATGGCCGCAATTAAGACACATCCAGCTGCACTTTACATCTGAAACGTAAAGCATATTTTTTGATACGAGCTCGGCAAGCCTTGAAAATCTGTCGCCGTGTTCCCTTTCAATCTCAGCAATCATTTTAAAGGATGCGGCCGGTGCGGCAAATCCCTCCTTTTCGGCTGTTTCGGCAAAGCTTTTGTAAGCATCATTATACTCTGCATACTCATTATGCGCCGCAAACAAAAGCAGCTCCTCAACCGAATTTGAGGTACTGACGGGATAGCCTGCACTAAAATCAATCGTTTGACCGTCAAAATCCTTCAAATGATTTAAAAATACCTTCGCGTGCTCCCTTTCCTGCCCGGCAGTAAACTTAAATACAGCCTCAATAACATACTGCTTTTGCTCCTTGGCAATATCCGCCGCAAAATCATATCTGTTTCTTGCCTGACTTTCGCCGGCAAAAGCACGCATCAGATTTAGTTTTGTTTCACTTGTTTTAAAATCCATAATATCACTCTCCGCTTTTATTATAGATTTTTCAATCGTATTTTATGCAAATAAAGAAATCTTTTTTAATCTAAGCGATATTAAAATTGCCACAATTGCCGACACGATATCTCCGCCGATTACCGTAAGGAAGCAATATGTAATAACATATGAAACAGAAACTGCCTGACCGAGAACAAATCTGCACATGATATAGTAGTATGACATTCCGAACGCATAAATTATCGCAAGCCCGACAACACAAGCAATTATTGCACTGCGCAGGCAAAACTTCTTCTCACATATAAGTCCCATTGCAAATGCCGCAAAAAGAAATCCGATAATATAACCGAAGCTTGGCTTAAGCACATACATAAGTCCGCCGCCTGCCGCAAAAATAGGTAGTCCCGCAAGTCCGAGAAACATATAAACGAGTATCGACAAAGCGCCTCTTTTGCTGCCGAGAAGCATTCCTGCAAGAAGTACAAAAAATACCTGCATTGTTATAGGCAGTGCCGGAATAGGTATTTTTATAAATGCACCTATACATACAAGCGCACTGAAAAGAGCTGTTAAAGTTATATCACGAATTTTCATTTTTAGTTTCTCCAATCTTATAAATTTCAATTGTCACCCTATTTGATAATTTTAGAGTGACATTATATCCAAAAGAAAAAGCGGAAAATCCGCCTTTTCTTATTTAGGCAATTAGTTGCCAAGCTTTGCACTATTTATTTTTATACCCGGTCCCATTGTTGATGCTACAACAACGCTCTTAAGATACTGACCCTTTGCAGCAGCCGGCTTAGCCTTAACGATAGCACCGATAAGTGCATTAAAGTTCTCTGTAAGCTTTTCTGCACCGAAAGAAGCCTTTCCGATCGGGCAGTGAATGATGTTTGTTTTGTCAAGACGATACTCAATCTTACCTGCTTTAATATCGTTTATAGCTTTTGTAACGTCCATTGTTACGGTACCTGCCTTAGGTGAAGGCATAAGTCCCTTAGGACCGAGAACCTTACCGAGACGACCTACAACACCCATCATATCCGGAGTTGCAACAACAACGTCAAAGTCAAACCAGTTTTCGCTCTGGATTTTTGTAACCATATCCATATCGCCGACATAATCAGCGCCTGCAGCCTGAGCCTCATCAGCCTTAGGTCCTTTAGCAAATACGAGAACCTTAGCAGACTTACCTGTTCCGTGCGGCAATACGATAGCGCCTCTTACCTGCTGATCGGCATGTCTTGAGTCAACGCCGAGCTTGATATGAGCTTCAACAGTTTCGTCAAACTTAGCCTTAGCAGTCTTTGTAACAAGACCCATTGCCTCAGCTGCGTCATACAACTTTGATTTATCGACAAGCTTAATGCTGTCCTGATATTTCTTTCCTCTGAACATAACATATCCTCCTTTGTGGTTATACGAGATATAAACTCTCTCCCACTTCTACTCTTAGCAATTCCTTATTCTTCTACCAATACGCCCATGCTTCTTGCAGTACCTGCAATCATGCTCATAGCCGCTTCAACGCTTGCTGCGTTAAGGTCAGGCATCTTCTGCTCGGCAATAGCCTGCAGATCAGCTTTCTTAATTGTAGCAACCTTTGTCTTGTTAGGAACGCCCGAACCGCTTTGGATATTACATGCCTTCTTGATAAGAACGGCAGCCGGCGGCGTTTTTGTTACGAATGTGAAAGAACGGTCAGCATATACTGTTATAACAACAGGGATAATAAGACCTGCGTCCTTTGCTGTTTTTTCGTTAAATTCCTTTGTAAACTGCATAATGTTTACACCATGCTGACCGAGAGCCGGGCCAACAGGGGGAGCCGGTGTTGCTTTGCCGGCAGGAATTTGTAATTTAATATAACCTGCAACTTTTTGAGCCATAAATGGCACCTCCTTAAAAATACGTGTGGTAATTACGGGCTAATGCCCTCCCACTGATAAACCAGAGGGATTTTCCTATATAAACGGACTTGTCCGCTTATAACAAATAAATCAGTCGATAAGAGAAATCTGACTCGCTTCGATTTCAAGTGCAACCTCACGGTCGAACATATTAATCTTGGCTTTAATCTTTCCTGTCTCCGAATCGACACTTTCAACAATTCCCGAGAAGCCTTCCATAGGACCGGACTTAACGGAAATTCTGTCACCGACAGAGAAACTGAGCTCGGCGGGACGTACTGTTTCAACGCCCATTTTGCGAACCTCTTCATCGCTCAGCGGAACCGGTTTTGAACCGGGGCCTACGAAACCGGTGACGCCTCTTGTGTTTCTGACAATATACCAGCTTTCATCCGTCATAACCATTTTGATAACTACATAGCCGGGGAACATTTTGCGCTTTACGATTTTTGCCTCGTCAGCCTCGTTCTCACCTGAAACATCTACGTTTTCAACAGGCACCTCAACACTCATAATCAAGTGCTGAAGACCGCGGTTTTCAACGGATTTTTCGATATTCGCCTTAACCTTATTCTCATATCCGGAGTATGTGTGAGCCACATACCATTTTGCATCCGCTGCCATATAGTTTCCCTTCCTTTCTCGCAATTATAACCATGAGGTTATAAATTGAAAAAGCTTTGAAAAACCAATGTCAAGCACTGACAGTATTACCGCAACTACTGCAATAAATACGAGAATAACGCCTGTGTTATGCCATAACTGGGTCTTTGTCGGCCATGTAGCCTTTGAAAGCTCTGATTTTGTTTCAACCAAGAAGTTCTTCGACTTTTTGCCGAGATCTTTTTTGGCAGCTTTAGTTTCAGCCATAATAACACATCCTTATCTCAAATTAAATTATTTTGTTTCCTTGTGCAAAGTGTGCTTTTTGCAGAACTTGCAGTACTTGTTCATTTCAAGTCTGTCAGGATCATTCTTTTTGTTCTTCATAGTGTTGTAATTTCTCTGCTTACACTCTGAACACGCCAATGTAATTTTTACTCTCATTTGTTTTTACACCTCCAAAAAACAGCATAAGTTACCGGGTTTTTTTACACATAAAAAAAGAGCCCTTAAGCAACTATAATTATAGCATACCATATGGCTCTTGTCAAGTCTTTTTTTAAAATTTAATTACATTTTTTATTTAAACCTCTTATTTCATACAACCCCAGCGCAAAAAAGTCTTAAATTCTTATATATATTGACTATGCTCTCATCCGCACATGACTTTATTGTCGGTTTCCGTTATACAGCATTTTACCGCAAAATCGCGCCGCCGGGCATAAAAAACCTTGGCTAAAAACAGCGGGAGTCATCCTTTTTGTTCTTGTTTTTACAAATCACACATAAAAAAAAATCAAATGCAAAGGCTGTCTGAAAAATCAACTGACTTTCCAAACAGCCTCTTTCTTAAAGCTCACTGTTTATTCTTCCGGGATATTACTTTATCGGAAATAACCTTTCACACGTACATTTTCATCAATAAACTCGTCTTGCGCCAACATATCCGTTTTTGCGGTAAGCTGTATTGATAGATGAGATTTTAACAACATCACCTGTTTGCGGTGCGTGAATCATCTGACCGTTTCCGACATAAATACCTACGTGACTTACTCGTCCGCCTCTTGAGAAGAAGAGGAGATCGCCCGGCTGAAGATCGCTCTTGTTTACGGCCTTTCCGTTACCGAACTGAGCCGCAGCCGTTCTGTTTACGCTGATACCTGCCGATTTGCATACGTACTGAACGAGTCCCGAACAATCAAATCCGCTCGGTGTGGTTCCGCCGTAAACATATCTTACGCCAAGATATTTTTTAGCGTTGTTTACAATAGTCTGTCCCTTTGAGCTCGATGACGGTGCGGTATATGTTCCGCCGTCGTTTGAAGAAACCTTTGTTGATTTCCTGCTTGCTTTTTTTGCTTCCTTTTGAGCCTTTGCGGCCTTCTCGGCAGCTTCCTTTTGAGCTTTCTCTCTGGCAGCCTTTTCTCTTTCGGCTTTTTCCTTTGCGGCCTTTTCTGCTGCACGGCGCTGAGCTGCCTGAGCCTGAACGGCTGAAACATCATTTTTTGAAACCCAATTATCCGCAATGCTTACAGCGTCCGCAACAACAAATCCTCCGTCGTAATCCGAGCCGTACAAAACTTTATAAAATCCGTTTTCGCCGTACTCAATAACAACGGTACTGCCGTTTTCGAGCTGACCGATTACAGATGAATTTTTGTTTGACGCACTTCTTAAATTAACATTGCCGCCGTTTGTTTTAATAACGGCACACTGATAATTGTCAAAATACATTGCCGCATATTCAGCCTCTGCCTTGCTCTCTGTTACATATTGTTTTGCAACATATCCGTCTTTTCCGTCTGCATATGAAATCTTGTACCAATCCTCGGTAGACTCGAGGATTTCAACATTTTCGCATTTTGTAAGAGAGTCTATAACGTTACCCTCCTCAGAAGGTGTATCATAAACGCCGAGCGCTCCGTATGTAAGCTTAACGTAGCTCTCCGTTACAGCACTTTTCTTATCAATAATGTTCTGAAGCTCATCTTGAGTGTATGTTTCGTTTAACAATTCGGCAGCGTCCTCGGGCGATACTGAAATATCCTCCTGCGTGAGAGTAATCTCGTTTGCGGATGAACCGTTCAGTATTGCAGCCAATCTATTGCTTTTTTTGAAATCGTAAGTTTGCTTTACTGCCAAAGAGCTTATCATAGCAACTGCCAATATTGCGACAGTCGTATGCTTCACGTTTCCCATTAATAAAGTACCTCCTAATTGAAACGAACAAATATAGTTACATTTCAAAATTGTTACACGTACATTATACAACATTTTTTTCGATTTGTCAAATGTTTTTTTAATTTTGGTGTAATCTTTTTGTAATATAAGCGACTTATTTGTAACATTAGTAGCTGTTTTTAGCGTCTTGCCTGCCTATATATTGTGTAGATTTTATATTAAATCTATTGATATAGTCTATATGATGTACATATTCAACAAATTTCATCTTTTTTTGTATTATGTGTATTTCGCTCCTATATTATGTGCAAATTTACGGAAATATTACATAAATCGAGGCTTTTATTTTGCAAAAATTATAATTGTTACAATTCGTAACAATTATAAAACCAATTTTATTCCTTGCAGATACCCGCATTCATAAGAAAATAGATCTTGCCGTGCTAAAAAATCCGCCTTAAAGTCCGAATCGGAAATAAACAGCAGGAATTATTAAAAACAAAACACCTGTAATAAACAATATAATTCTGCTTTTAACAAATGGCAATTATTCGCCGAAATTTTATACGCAAAAAAACCTCACACCAAGTCAGCCACCGAATTACCGGATTTTCAGGCACGACTTCAGGCATGAGATTTTTAAATTACTGCTTTTCCTTTTGCTTTTTAATCATCTTAAGTCTTGTATGCTCCTCACGCTCTTTTTCTTCAAGCGCCGTTGTAATTTCATGAGTGATTCTTTCATACAAGGGTATTGTGATGTTTTCAAGAGCATTAGCTCGCTTTTGAGTTTTCTTTATATTCATTGCAAGTCTGTAAACGGAATTCTCCGTTTCAACAAGCTCAACAGAAAGCGCCTTAACCTCGCAAAATTTCATCGCCGCCTCGTCAAGTGCGCTTGTTGTTGCATAAAAGCTGTACATGGGACGGTCTTTATCGTTCGAGTTTTTCACAACCGGAAGCTCAACACCCATTACGCTCCTAAGATTAATCGAAACACCGTCATCTATAATAGCTGTATGCGCTATATCATTAACCGCACTCACGCCCATCATTATATTTGCACTTTCGAGAGCGTGATAAGCTTCGGCAAAGGTTTTCTCTATACGAGCCTCAACATCCTTTGCCTTTTCGATAAGCTGCATCATTTCACGAATGAGGATATTTCTTTTTTTGTCAAGCATTTCATAGCCCTGCTTTGAAAGCCGCAGTGTATTTTTTGCCGCCATAAGATTACCCTTTGTCGGCGTCATTGTTTTAGCCATACATATCCTCCCTCAAAGCTGATTTTACTCTGCCGGTTTATAGTATTTATCAAGAATGTCGTCAGATACACGGTCAAGCTCCGTTCTCGGCAGCATACCGAGCAACTCCCAACCGAGATTGAGCGTATCTTCTATACTTCTGTTTTCATACTCGCCCTGCTTTAAGAATTTCTTTTCAAACTCTTTACCGAAACGAATATACTTTTTATCCGTTTCAGAAAGCTCGTCCTCACCTATAACCGACGCCAAGCTCTTTGCATCCTCAACCTTTGAATATGCAGCAAAAAGCTGATTTGAAAGCGCCGGATGGTCTTCTCTTGTAAAGCCCTCGCCGATACCGTCCTTCATAAGACGTGAAAGTGACGGCAAAATACTTACCGGCGGATAAATATCCGACAAATGAAGATCTCTGCCGAGAACTATCTGTCCCTCGGTTATATAACCCGTAAGGTCGGGGATAGGATGCGTTATATCATCGTTCGGCATTGTCAAAATCGGAACCTGCGTTACTGAACCGCTCGCACCTTCAACTATACCGGCACGCTCATAAAGTGACGCAAGGTCGGAATAAAGGTATCCCGGGAAACCCTTTCTTGACGGGATTTCACCCTTTGAAGACGAAATTTCACGAAGTGCTTCGGCATAGCTTGTCATATCGGTAAGGATAACAAGCACATGCATATTATGCTTAAATGCAAGATATTCGGCAGCCGTAAGCGCACATCTCGGAGTTATTATACGTTCAACAACCGGGTCGTTTGAAAGATTCATAAACATGACAACCTTACCCAAAACTCCGCTTTCCTCAAACGACTTTCTGAAATAATTTGCAACGTCGTGTTTAACACCCATTGCCGCAAACACTATTGCAAACTTATCGCTGTCACCCTCGGAATCGACAACCTTTGCCTGACGAGCTATTTGAACGGCAAGTCTGTCATGAGGCATACCGTCGCCCGAGAAAATCGGAAGCTTTTGACCGCGAATCAACGTTGCCAAACAATCGATTGACGATATACCTGTTTGAATAAAGTTTTGCGGATATTCACGTGATACCGGGTTAATCGGCTGACCGTTTACATCACGTACCTCGTCGGCAAAGTAGTCTCCGAGTCCATCGATAGGTCTGCCTATACCATCGAGCGTTCTGCCGAGCATTTCCTTTGAAAGTGAAAGACGCATGGGATACCCCATAAGCTTTGTTGTTGTATTCGTAAGCGAAAGTCCTGTTGTGCCTTCAAAAATCTGAACGACAGCCGTTTCACCCGAAAGCTCTATAATACGGCCTATTCTTTTTGAACCGTCATCGAGCGTTACCGTAACCATTTCCTCGTATGACGCATCTTTTATGCCGTCAATAACCGCAAGCGGTCCGTCTATACGGCTAAGACCCATATATTCTATTGCCATTTGTATTTTCATTCCCTTCCTGCAACAGACCTTGAAATATCAAAGCCTGCGTCGATTATGAATTGCTCTGTATTAATTCATCGAACACATCATCAATTTTTCTTGAAAGCTTTGCAAACTGACCGAGATCATTGTTTGCGATAGTATACTTAACACGAATAATTTCATCGGCAATGCCTGTTTTCGAAACGCTTGAGAGAACAATTCCATCCTCAACTATTTCTTTCATTCTTTCGTCAAACTTAAGTATAATATCCATCATTTTATTCTGCTTTTCAAGCGGGACATACGTATCCTCGGGATGAAATGCGTTTTGCTGTAAAAATCCGAGTCTTATTATTCTTGCAACCTCAAGAGTAGCCTTTTGGCTGTCGGGAAGAACGTCCGCACCTATGAGCTTAACTATCTCCATAAGACTGCTTTCCTCCTGAAGTATTGCCATTATTTTATTTCTCTTATCTATGAAATCGGGCGCAGCATTTTCCTTAAACCACGCTTCGAGATCGGGAATGTATTCCGAATAGCTGTCAAGCCATGCGATTGCCGGATAGTGTCTTGCATATGCAAGGCTCTTATCAAGGGCAAGAAAGCATCTTATGAAACGCTTTGTATTCTGCGTTACAGGTTCGGAAAAGTCGCCGCCCTGAGGTGATACGGCTCCTATAATACTTACAGAGCCCTCACTGCCGTTTAAGTTTGTCACATAGCCTGCTCTTTCGTAAAACTGTGACAGTCTTGACGCAAGATAAGCGGGGAATCCTTCCTCTGCCGGCATTTCTTCAAGTCGTCCCGATATTTCACGAAGCGCCTCTGCCCATCTTGATGTTGAGTCCGCCATAAGCGCAACATGATAACCCATATCACGATAATACTCCGCCAGTGTAACACCAGTGTAAATACTTGCCTCACGGGCTGCAACAGGCATATTTGACGTATTTGCAATAAGCACCGTTCTGTCAAGAAGCGGCTTGTTCGATTTCGGGTCAATAAGCTCTGAAAACTCGTTTAGAACCTGCGTCATTTCGTTACCGCGCTCTCCGCAGCCGATATACACAATTATATCCGCATCGCACCATTTTGCAAGCTGATGCTGAGTCATTGTTTTGCCCGTTCCGAATCCGCCCGGAATTGCCGCAGCACCGCCCTTTGCAAGCGGAAACATTGCGTCAACGACTCTCTGTCCAGTTACAAGCGGTTTTGAAATAGGCTGACGAACAGAATACGGTCTTGCGGTTTTGATAGGCCATTCCTGACGAAGCTTTATCTCCGTTCCGTCATCTAATTTTGCGATAGTATCGTTTATTGTGTATTCACCGTTTTCGGCAACCCACACAATTTTACCGCTGTTGTAAGGCGGAATCATTACTCTGTGCGTAATAAGTCCCGTTTCGGGTACTTCCGCTATAATGCTGCCGCCGCCGACTTCATCTCCGACAGACGCAAGCATTGTCACCGTCCACTTTTTATTCTCATCAAGGGCATTAATCTTAAGACCTTTTTCAATAAATACACCGGAAATTTCACGTATTTCCTTAAGCGGTCTTTCTATACCGTCAAAGATATTGCACAAAATGCCCGGTGCAAGCGTTACAGAAAGCGGACGTCCGTATCCGACAACAGGCTCGCCGACCTTAAGTCCCGTTGTTTCCTCGTATACCTGAACAACGGTTGTGTCCTCTTTTACGCCTATAACCTCACCGATAAGACGATTTTCTCCGACATATACCATCTCCTGCATACCGAAGCTGTCGCTTCCCTTTACCTTAACAACAGGCCCGTTTATGCCAAAAATATAGCCTTTTGTTTCTTCCATACGTCATATCCCCTCTTTATTCATTGATAGTCAAGCCGCCCACGTGCAAGAACTCCGCTCTTTGCGCCGCAAGAAGCTCCGAAAATCTGTAATCAACGGCAGTTTTTTTGTCCTCGTTATAAATGCGAACGCCGCCGATTTCATCAGTATCCTCAAAAATGAATTTAACATCGGGATAGCTGTCGGCTATCTTCTCGGCAGCTGCTCGGTCATCGGCAGAAAACATAGCCGAAAGCTTCCCTTCTCCGAGTTCGGATACAGCATTGCCTATTTTGCTTTTAAGCCAAGCCGAATACTCATCCGTAGCCTTAAACTCCAAAAGCTTACCCTTTGCCTCATCAAAAACCTTGTTTACAATTTCTTCGCGAGCCTTTAAAAGCTTTCTTCTCGCCTCAATATCCGCCTGAAGAACCTTTTCGTTATCCTCACGTCTTATTGAGCGGATTTTATTCTGAATTTTCTCATATGCCTCGCTCAAATATTCAGTTTCGTTTTTCTCCATGGTGTCATTTGTTTTCTTCATCGTTTTATCAAGCTTTTTTTCGCCTTTAGTCTTGGCCTCTCTTAAAACAACCGACTTAAACGAGCGCAGCTTCTCTTCAAATTCGTTATCCATTAATATCATTCCTTTCGGTTTGCTGTATTACATACTTTACAGTTTTAAGCCTATCGACTCTGATACAAGGCTCTGAATACTGCCTGCTATATCACGGCTTCCGTGTCTGTCGGGAATTTCGGTTATAAGCGGAGTATGAATTGTTATTTTAAGTTCTCTTATGTAGTCTTTTACGGATTCTGCTGCCTTTTCGGTTATGAGAAGCACACCTATTTCGGGATTTTCAATCGTTTCCCTGACAGCCTTTTCCGTTTCCTCCGCGCCGTGTACAACGCTGCCGTCAATACCGGCAAGGCGCATACCGACAAGTGTGTCAATATTATCGCTTATAAGATAAATTTTCATATAACCATTAACTCCTTTTTGTCGCTGCCTGATATTTTAGCCGTTGATAATAAGGATAGAAATAACAAGACCGTAAAGAGCGATACCTTCTGCAAGAGCAACGAAGATAAGAGTTTTACCCATGATTTTTTCATTTTCGCTCATTGCGCCGATTGCGGCACTTGCGGCACTTGCAACGGCTATACCGCCACCGATACCGGAAAGACCCGTTGAAAGAGCGGCACCGATATATTTAAGTCCGAGACCTACCGAAACAGCATCAGCTGCATCGCCTGCGGCATATGCTACAATTCCGCCGCCGATTATATTTATAAGTGCAAGTGATAAAAAGCTTGCAAAGCTTATGATATTCATAAGCAAGCACTGCTTTGCGTTCTTCTTGCCGTTTGCATAAAACCACACAAACGGAACAGCAATACTAAGCATAACCAATACACACAATACCTTTAACATCATTTTAAATTCCTCCTAAAAATTATTAACTTATTTAACATTTTTGTTGACGGATATGAACTCTCTGCCCTGTCCGCTGAAATAACGACTGAACATTTCGTAATATTCAAGTCTGAGCACCTGTATACCGACAATTAGTCCCTCAAGTCCCATAACGAGAATGTTACCGAGCACCGTAACGATAATTCCGCCGACGCCGCCGTTTTTCGCCAAAACAGATACAACCATCATCATACCTACGTGAACAATGGCAAACGCACCGACACGAAGGAATGAGATTGTATTTGTAAAGAAGCTCAAAATAACCTCAAACATCTCAAATAAGTTTTCAACATAAAACATACCGTCTGTCGGGAGCCACTTTTTCTTGCCCTCAATCAGCTTTCCGAGCGGCTCACTCAGATACATACACAAAACCGATATAACCACAACTACCGCAACAGCTTTGCCCGGCATTTGGAAAAGTCCCGTCACCTTGGAAAGTGCAAATGCGATAAGAGTTGTATAGAACAAAAGTCCCGCCATACCGTTGTGACCGAATATTGCCTCACCGGGTCGTCCGCCCCTAAAGGAGTTTATAATATTGAGAATAAGACCTATAATAATTATTCCCACTCCGACTCCGATTGTAACTATAAGCATTTCGTTTATACTGTGCATAGGCGATACTATCGGCGTGAGTATTTCCTCGTTTCCGAAAATACTTCCATAGATGAATCCGAATACAACACCCGATAAGCCTACCATTCCGAGTATTCCGGCAAGCGATATTTTCTTAATCCTGTAAACAAGAAGTCCGACAAGCGCAAACACAGCACTCTGTCCCACGTCACCGAACATTATTCCGAAGAATATAATGTACGTAAGAGCAAGTACGGGCGTCGGGTCAATCTCTGTGTAATCGGGGAGTCCGTACATCTTCACAAACATCTCAAACGGCTTAAACACAGGATTGTTCTTAAGCATTGTCGGCGGCTTTATTTCAAAGCCCTTGTCAGGCTCCGTTGCCACAAACATGATAGGCTCTTTCTTATTTTCAAGCTGCTTATTGAGCTTTTTGACATCGCTGTCGGGCATCCAGCCGACGAGATAGAAAAAGTCACGGCTGTGAACAGCCTTTTTTCTTATGTCGCTGAGCATTTTACGCTTCTGCGCAAGAGAATAAATCTCCGCAAGCTCATCCGCGTCAATTGCAAGACCGTTTGCCACACGGCTCCTCATCTCGGAAATTGACTTTTCAAGCTCGGCAATCTTTTTTGTATATTTGTCTTTAATCTCGCTCGGTACTCCGCCGCACTCGGGAGGAATATCTATAGCCTCGAAGTAAAGCGACGAGAAAATCTCATCAATTTTATCCGAGCCCTTTGACGGGGTAAAATAAAACCCCCACACATACTGCGAATCCTCATCGGTTTTAACAAATATAACATCAAGATCCGACAAATAAGTATTGAGCGTTCTGTAACTGCTCTTTGGCATATGACCGAAAGCATATCCCATAAACTTAAAATTCATAACAGCCGACATATCCGTTTCGATATTTAAAAAGTAGCTGTTTACCTTAAGTATGTTGCGGCAATGCTCACGCTCCTTTTCAAGATTTAAAAGCTTTTGGTTATCCTCTGAAACAAGCGCCTCTATTTCGGAAATTCTGTTTTCCATTTCCTCACGGCTCATTTCCTTCTCTCCGGTTTGCTGCATAGCCTTAAGCGTCATACCGGAGCGGCTGTATATATCCTCGATACGCTTTATAATCGGATCATAATTACTTGCGTCATCAAACCGATAAAGCTTTTCCTTTTTGGAAAGCACAGTCATTGCATCCTCAAGATGCAGCTGTTTATCACAGATGTACTTATCAAGGATTGCGTAAAACCGCTCGATAGGCCCTGCTATCGTAACCGATTTCATTTTTACAATCGCCACTTTATCATCCCCTTAATATTTTCTGCGGAAACATATAACCGCCTTATTTTATATATTCTTTTAAAAGCTCCGGTGAGCTTCCGTATCTTACACCCTCGATAATGGTTGTAACCTTGTTTATTTCAATCTCCTTAAGATTAAAATAAGCAAATATCGCAGCCATTGACATAGGCTCGTTTACGAAAAGCCGCTTTGAGTTTTTAATTTCAAGAGCCGAATAATTCTTTTCTATAAAATATTCGCCGCCGACACCGTCAAAAAGCTCTTTATACCTCGTATTTGCCGCCACGGATTCGACAGATGCGGCACCCTCTCCCGATACCATTTGCTTTATGCTGTCCTCCGACAGTCTGTAATGCACCGGAATTAAGTATGTGTATATTACCTCTCTGTCAAAGTCAAAATATTTCTTACCCCGATATATCCACATAATATTAAGCATATCGCAAATCGGTCCGACATAAGCTTCAAACGCCGTTTTTTCACTCTTCGGCAGCTTATCCTTTGCCTTCCAAAGCAGCGTGTAATAAAGCCTGTCAAGCATCATGCCTATCGAGAAGTAGTCCGACTTTATCGTCTCGGCAGTTTTTAAAAGCTTGTAGTACGGAGTATCAATGCATGACTCAACAAAATCCGACAATGTTTTCGAGTTTGCGGCAAGCTTACAGTTGATTTTTGTATGCTCCGTAAAAAACGTGCTGCCCTCGTCCTCCGTTTCCTTGTAAATACCGTTTTCGTTATTGAAAATATATCGTATACGGTGCTTTAGGTACTCGACCTCCATACGCATAAACCAAAACTTAAGTATATCTCTGTGCGCTTTATCCATAAAATTGTAAAGCCTTATATACTGTGTAAACAGCTTATGACTGAGGATTTGCTCGACCGTACCTCTGTGCATTTCGCTTTCGGTAAGATCTTTCAAAATATCCTCATATGCCGGAGTGCTTTTGAGATAACTGCATACCTGCCCGACATCATGCATTGCAATCAGATTGTCGTAATCCTTTTCCTTCAGGCAGTCGGCATACATAGCCTTTATTTTCGCATTTACCGCACAGTAGCTGTTCATTTCTCTCACATCCTTTCAAAAACCGTAATGCTTAATATTCCTTATGCAAGAATATCCGACACGATTTTCGACACCCATTTATCCTTGTTTTCATTATACTGAGCCTCAAGCGACGCCATTTTGGATGATAACTGCGTTTCTATGTCGGCAATTTTATCCGATGCGAATTTATCCTCCATCTCCTTGATAGCGGTACATTTTTTCTTTGCTCTGCTTAAAATATCAGCCTCAAGCTCCCCCGCCTTTTTCTTTGCAGTGCTTTCGAGCTGTTTTGCCTGATTTTCAGCCTCACGTACAAGCTCCTGAGCTTCCTGTTCTATACTTATGATTTTGTCTATAACTTTAAGCTCGTCCATTATGTGTCCCTTCCTTTCGAATGTTACATAGAACTCCAAGCATCAATTCTTAAGACTGTGAATAGGTGCCGGAATTCTGCCGCCGCGCGAAATAAATTCCTCGCTTGAAAGACTGCTTACCTTCATAACCGGTCCTGAACCGAGAAGTCCGCCGAATTCCACAACGTCACCGACCTTTTTGCCCGGTGCCGGAATTATTCTTACAGCTGTGGTTTTTGTATTGACCATACCGATTGCCGCCTCGTCGGCTATAATTGCGGATATGGTTGCGGCGCTTGTATCACCGGGAACTGCAATCATGTCAAGTCCCACGGAGCATACGCATGTCATAGCCTCAAGCTTTTCAAGCGAAAGCGCACCCGACATTGAAGCCGCAATCATACCTGCGTCCTCACTAACCGGAATAAATGCGCCCGATAGTCCGCCGACATAGCTCGACGCCATTACACCGCCCTTTTTAACCGCATCATTAAGAAGTGCAAGCGCAGCGGTTGTACCGTGTGTTCCGCACTGCTCAAGACCCATTTCCTCAAGTATATATGCAACGCTGTCGCCTACCGCCGGGGTAGGTGCAAGCGACAAATCGACTATTCCGAACGGGACATCAAGACGTCTTGAAGCCTCCTGTGCCACAAGCTGTCCCATACGTGTTATCTTAAACGCCGTTTTCTTGATTGTATCGGCAACAACACCGAAATCTTCACCCGCAACCTTCTCAAGTGCACATTTAACAACACCCGGGCCGCTGACACCGACATTTATAACGCATTCGCCCTCTCCGTCGCCGTGGAAAGCGCCCGCCATAAACGGATTATCTTCAACCGCATTTGAAAATACCACAAGCTTGGCACAAGCAAATCCGCCCGACTCCGCCGTAAGCGCCGCCGCACGTTTTATTATCTCACCCATTTGCTTAACGGCATCCATATTTATTCCTGCCTTTGTTGAAGCAACGTTTACGCTTGAGCATACAATATCCGTTGAAGCGAGAGCTTCGGGAATTGATTCAATAAAAATTCTTTCGTTGTTTGTATAGCCCTTTTGAACAAGCGCACTGTAACCGCCGATAAAGTTTACTCCGACAGCTTTTGCTGCCCTGTCAAGCGCCTTTGCAGCCTTTACGCAGTCGTCAACGCTCAAATTTTTTACAGGCTCAAGCACCATCGAAACAGGTGTAACGCTTATTCGTTTATTTATTATCGGTATACCGAATTGTCTTTCTATTTTCTCGCCGACTTTTACAAGATTTTTTGCATACTTTGTTATTTTATTATAAATATTTTCGCATAAAACATCAATATCGGGATCGGCGCAGCTTTTTAGCGATATTCCCATCGTGATTGTACGTATATCAAGATTTTCCTTGTCAATCATATTGATTGTTTCCATTATTTCAAAAGGATTAATCATTTTGCACCCCCAAAGTTATATTCTGTGCATGGAATTGAAAATTTCCTCACGCTGAACATGGATTGAAAGCCCCGACTTCTCGCCGAGCTTTGAAAGTCTTTCCGAAACATCACCTATTGTCTTTTCGGGATTTGTAAACTTAACAAGCATAATCATGCAAAACATATCCTGCATTATAGTTTGTGAAATATCCAATATATTCACCGAATTTTCAGCCAAAAATGCGCTCACCTCGGCAATGATTCCCACTCTGTCCTTTCCGATAACAGTTATAACAGCTTTCATTTATTAATCTTCCTTTCAATCAAAGCAGACACTGCATTAAAGAGGAGTGCACTGTGCCGGAAACACATTACACCCCATTGCCGTCTACTTTAAATTTTTTCTTACAACCTCATACATGAGTATTCCTGCGGCAACCGAAGCGTTAAGCGAGGAAACCTCACCCTTCATCGGTATAGATGCAATAAAATCACATTTTTCACGAACCAAGCGGCTGATTCCTTCCCCCTCGCTGCCTATAACCAATCCGACTCCGCCCGTAAAATCAATATCATACATTGACTCGCCGTTCATGTCGGCACCTGTAATCCACAAACCCTTTTCTTTAAGAGTATCGATTGCGCTTGCAAGATTTGTTACCTTGCAAATATTCGCATATTCAACGGCGCCTGCCGAGGTTTTTGCAACTATTTCATTTATCGGCGCACTTGCACGCTTCGGCATTATCACTCCGTGTGCACCGGCACATTCGGCTGTTCTTATGATTGCGCCGATATTATGCGGGTCGGTTATTCTGTCGAGAATAATCACAAACGGAGATTCGCCCCTGTCCTCTGCGGTTTTTAAAATATCATCTATCGTTTTGTACTTTATTTCGGATACGAACGCAACAACGCCCTGGTGATTTTCTCCACCCGACAACTCATCGAGCTTCTTTTTGTCAACCTCCGAAATAATTATACCCCTGTCGCGCGCTTTTTTTACAAGCGGTCTTAAGCTGCCGTCCGGCTGACCTTTTTTTATGAAAATTTTATCAATTTCCCTGCCGGATTTTAAAGCCTCAAGAACCGGATTTCTTCCGGCAATTTTATCCTTCATATTTAAAGCCTTTCAAATTCATTAACCGAAAAACTTATCATGAATAGCATTAACTGCTTTTTCGGCGTCCTTTTCGTCAACAAGAACCGATATTTTTATTTCCGATGTAGCAATCATGTTTATGTTAATATGCTCGTTGTAAAGAGCCTCAAACATCTTAGATGCAACTCCGACGCTTGTCATCATGCCTGCGCCGACAATTGATACCTTAGATACATCCTTTGACCATTTAATCTCTTTTGCCTTTATTATTTCTTTATTCTTTTCAAGCAATGCAAGCGCACTTTCAAGGTCGCCCTCTGTCGTTGTAAAGCTGATATCCTTTTGAACACCGTTACCGATTGACTGAATAATAAGGTCTACTCCTATATTATTTTTTGAAAGAATGTCGAAAATCTGAAAAGCCTTTCCCGGTGTATCTTCTACTCCGCAAAGTGCAATTCTCGCACAGTCATTATCTCTGGCAACGCCTCTAACTATCATCTTTTCCACTTGATCTACCTCCTTGACATATGTGCCCTCGTTATGGTTAAGACTTGACCTTACGGCAAGCTTTACATTGTATTTTTTAGCAAGCTCTACGCTTCTGTTATGAAGAACGTTCGCACCGAGCGATGCAAGCTCAAGCATTTCATCATATGAAATATCATCAAGCTTAAACGCACCCTTTACGATTCTCGGGTCTGCGGTGTATACGCCGTCAACGTCCGTATATATCTCGCAAACGTCTGCATTAAGCACAGCCGCAAGCGCAACCGCCGACGTATCGGAGCCGCCTCTTCCAAGCGTTACAATATCATCAAATTTGTTAATTCCCTGAAATCCGGCAACAATTACTATTCTGCGCTTATCAAGCTCGTTTTCAATTCTTGACGCCTTAATCTCATGTATTCTTGCCGAGCCGTAGCTTGAGTTCGTTTTAAAGCCTGCCTGCCAGCCCGTCATTGAAACTACGGGATAGCCAAGCTTTTCTATTGCCATTGCAAGAAGCGATATTGATATTTGCTCTCCCGTTGAAAGCAAAACATCCATTTCTCTTTTTGACGGAGAAGGATTTATCTCATACGCTTTTTCTATAAGATCGTCTGTCGTATCACCCTGTGCGGATACAACGACAACAACGTTGTTTCCTTCCTTATACGTATCTGTTATACGCTTTGCAACGTTCATAACACGTTCGGCATCTCTAACACTCGATCCGCCGTACTTTTGAACTACAAGTCCGATTGCCATTTTAAAACCTCCAATTTTTCTGCTTCTTTTCCGTATAGGAAACTACAGCACCCACATTATCTATCGTAAGCAGTCTGCATCTCCAGCCTGCGTGATTTTCGCCAAGGTATGCGTTCATTTTATCCATAAACTCCGAGCAGTCGCCCTCAAGCACCGAAATAACCGTCGGTCCCGAGCCGCTTAAATATGTTGCAAGCGAGCCGCACTCATATGTGGTATTGAATATTTCCTCCATACCGTCTATATACTTTTGCCTGTACTGCTGATGAAGTCTGTCACGGCACGCAATTTTTAAAAGCTCTGTTTTTCCGCCGATAAGCGCCGCCGCCATCATTGAAGCGTGCGATATGTTATACACCGCATCCTCCTTTGAAAAGCTCTGCGGAACAGCACCTCTTGAATTTCGTGTTGCGACAAAGTAATCGGGAATTATTGCCGCAAACTTCAAATTACCCGTTATTTTATCGGTCGTGTGATAAACTCTGTCCCCATCGACAGCGGTTGTACAAAATCCGCCGTACAATGCCGGAGTAACATTATCCGGATGTCCCTCGAGCTTTGTTGCCATATTTAATATTTCACCGTAGTCAAACGGCTTGCCGGCAATGAAATTGGCACCGAGCATACCGCCGATAATACAAGCGGCACTACTGCCGAGCCCTCGTGTTACGGGTATTCGGCTGCTTTGGTAAATTGAAACCTTCCCGGCGTTAAATCCGCATTCGGAAAACACCGTATTCATTGCCTTATATATTAAATTATGCTCAAGCGACGCATCTGTTTCGCCTGCACTACAGGTTATATCTATAATGTTATACAAGCTCAGCGCAATTCCCATACAGTCAAATCCCGGCCCCATATTTGCGCTTGTTGCCGGAACCTTTACTCTGACCTTCATCACTGCATCACTCTTATGCACGAGATAACCTCCGGAAGCTCTTTGATTTTTTCCTTTATCTCTTTACCTGAAATGCTATCCGTTATAAAAGCAAATTCACCGTCAATACCTATATTAAGTATTTCCTTAACATTAAACAGCTTTTCCGCCTCATCGGGTTTAACCTTTGCTCTTATAAAGAACGGGAAACACTTTTCGTCCTCGGAAACCATAAAATCGCTTCCGATATCTGTCCATGCGATTTTTTTACTGCGCTCTATGTGCTTAACCGCATCTATAACATCGGCAACAACGGCGCTTGCTGTCGGGAGCTTACCTGCGCCCTTGCCGTAAAACATAACGTCACCGACGCTGTCGCCCGTAATCATAACCGCATTGTAAACACCGTTTACGCACGCAAGCGGGCTTGATTTATCAACAAGCATAGGGCATACAATCGAGAACAGCTTATCATTCTCGTCAAATTCGGCATATCCGATAAGCTTTATAACCTTACCGCAGCTTTCGGCATATTTTACATCCTCAAGAGAAATATCAACTATACCCTCTGTTACTATATTTCTGTAATCAACAAATTTTCTCGACGCAAGAGATGCAAGTATTGCAATTTTTCTGCACGCATCATGACCTTCTATATCGGCAGCCGGGTTCTTCTCGGCATAGCCCTTTGACTGCGCATCCGAAAGCGCACTTTCAAACGACTTGCCCTTTTCAATCATTTCGTTTAAAATATAATTTGTCGTACCGTTTAATATTCCTGCGATACGCTCTACCCTGTTTGCCGTAAGGCACTGATGAATAGGACGAATTACCGGTATTCCTCCGCCGACGCTTGCCTCAAACAAATAGTTCTCATTTTTATCGCACGCAAGCTTTAAAAGCTCCGTTCCGTAAGTTGCGACAAGCTCCTTATTTGATGTTACAACGCTTTTTCCATGCTCCAGGAGTTCTTTTGTAAACTCATATGCCGGATGAAGTCCGCCCATAACCTCAACTACAACCGTAATGTCGTCATCGTTTAAAATATCTTCAAATTTTTTTGTAAAAAGCGACGCATCCTCATGAGATGAAAAATCTCTTATATCAAGTATACGCTTAACCTTAATTTCTTCGCCGTTGGCATTTTGTTTTAAAACCGCAAAGTTCTTTTTAACTATTTCATAAACTCCGCTGCCGACGGTTCCGAATCCCATTATTGCAATGTTCGCCATCTAAACGCCTCCCATATATTATTGCATTGCAAGCAGCCCCACACGGATTACACCGTCGAGCCGCTTAAATTCATCTGTTAAAGTTTCAAGGTTTAAATTTTCATCAATGCGTGCCGTAACGGTAACATTGGCAACAGAATTAATCGGTATATTCTGATTAATGGTAAGCACGTTGCATCCGAATGCGGCAAGAGTTTTAAGTATCTCGCTTAAGACACCGGAAACATCTCTGAGTTCAAAAGACAGAGTGAACATATGTCCGAATCTGTCACCGCTGTAATCGAACACATAATCCTTGTACTTATAAAAAGCACTTCGGCTTATACCGACTTTTTCAATTGCATCCCCTGTCTTCTTAACGCTTCCGGACGACAAGAGACGTTTAACGGCAAGCACCTTTAAAATGACGTCAGATGCTATTTTTGTATTAAGCAATACATAATCGTTATCCATTCTCTGATTTCCCCTTTTGTCCTTGACAGAAAAACTAATGTACTCATAATATAGTATAATACCACATTTTCGCCGTAAAGTCAAGGGATAAAGCGGTTAAATAATTAACGAAAATTTCCGTGTTTTTGACAAGTATTTATGCATTTTTCGCCTTTTCGCTCAATTTCTCCTCAAGTATGCCGTCACGAACGCCGACAGGCGTTGCAATAATGCGCTCCGCACCGGTATATTCGAGTATTTCAAGCATAGTGTAGGCAGCAGGAATAACTGTTTTTAGCCTTTTCGGCACAATCGCTTCTATTTTTTCACGCGAAAGATGCGTAATTTTCTCCAAATCATCCTTTGTAAGATACTCACCGTCCGACTGCAAGCATTCTCTTTTAAGATTTGTAAGTGCAAATACCGCACCGCCCATCGCAAAAATCCGGCTGCATCCTATTCCCTTCAGCAGCACCATGTCCGAAACGGCACGTCTTACGCATCTTCTGATTGCACCGCACTCATCCTCGTTCGGCAAAACTCCCGACACGAAACAATCACACAGCCGCTGAGAGCCTATTTTAAACGACTTAACCTCTCTCGGGGAATTCTTTTCACATACTATAATCTGGCAGCTGCCTCCGCCAAGATCGAACGCAACGCAGTTTTCATCATCGTAAATACTCCGAAGACCCATATAATCGTAATACGCTTCTTTTTGTTCGGATATTATATCTATTTTAATACCCGTTGCCTGATATATAAAGTCGCAAAGTCCGTCCTTATCAAAAATATCCCGCAAAGACGCAGTCGCAAAGGCATAAATTTCATCACATGAATATTCATTCGCCGTTTTCTTCATCGACCTTAGCGCGGACACAATTTTAAAAATACCCTCCTGCGATATTTCCCCCTCATAAACATCGGAAATAAGCCCTGCATATACAGCGGTATTCTTTATTTCTTTTTTTCCATCGTAAATTACAAGTCTTATCGTATTTGAACCAATATCTATAAGTGCTGTTTTCATACAATCGGTCAACTCCCCTTAATCAGTGACAATGTCCGCAGCCGCAGTCCTCGTCATGATGATGATGCTCTCCGCAGCCGCAATCATCTCCGCCATCGTCATAATATCCGACAAATGTTTCATAATCCGTTTCCGTAATCTCGCCGTCGGCAAGCGATTTTATCTGAAGCTTTCCGTCAGGAAATACTCTTATCAAATCTGACGCACCGCAGCTTAGCGCATATTTGTCGCTTTGCTCTATGCTGTCACTTTTAACATCGCCCTCTGCCATACATCCCATAAGTCTTAACGTATATGATATTTCATACGCAATACCTTCTGCATCCTTCTCCGCATAAATAACTGTTTTTGACGGAATCTGTGCAAGCGGCGAGTCATGCATAGCAGCGGCGGCAGCGTGCAAATCGTAAGTACAAATTACATCCCCGTCCTTTATTTCGCCCTTCATTATAACGTTTTCTCCGCTTTTTGCACAAAGCGAGAATTTGCCTTCGGAAAATGATGCATACTCATCAAGGCTGTAAAGATAAATAAGCTCGGATACTTTTGCATCGTTTGTCCGAACTTCTATCGTGTAATCCGGGAATCCCACAGCGAGTGCGGCTTCTATTGCACTTGCGACAACCTCCGATATTGCCTTTGCGCTAATCTGTCCGCACATAACCGCACGGCACTCCTTTGCGCTGTTGCCGAAAAACAATCTTGAAATCATCCCGTTGTCCGCAGTGCACTCTCCGCCCTCACAAGCCTCAACATACCCAAACGACGCATAAACATTCCATACAGTACTTAAAATTTCATTTTCATTTGAACAAATGGTGTAATTCATTTTACAATCATTCCTTTCCGG
Source organism: uncultured Clostridia bacterium (assembly GCA_934486495.1). Lineage (GTDB taxonomy): Bacteria > Bacillota > Clostridia > UBA1381 > UBA1381 > RGIG9115. The sequence continues at coordinate 9,402 of CAKSPW010000021.1, read as the reverse complement.
TTTCACTGTCGGGAATAATGCGAACGGAGCATTTTTTCACGTTTGCAAACTCCCTTTCCACTTTTTTTGATACACTCTCTGATATTTCATATGCTTCTTTTAGCGAAAGCCCGCAATCGGCAGTTATTTGTGCCTCAACATAAATCTTTGCACCGAACATTCTTGTTTTCAGCTCTTTCAAGCCGCAAACCCCGTCCGTACCCAAAATCATCTGTCTTATTTTTACCGCCGTTTCATCGCCGCAGGCTCTGTCAATCATTCCGCTTGCAGACTGCTTGAATATATCGTACGACGCCTTTATTATAAGAAGAGATATAATAAATCCGGCAAACGAGTCGAGGAAACGCAGTCCAAGCCTTGCGCCGAATATTCCGATAAAGCTTCCGATTGAGGAAAGGCTGTCGCTTCTGTGGTGATACGCATCTGCCGAAAGCGCCGACGAGCCGATTTGCCGTGCTGTGCGCATTGTGTATCTAAACATCCACTCCTTTGCCGCAATCGACACCAAAGCCGCATAAAGCGCAAGCCGTCCGGGCGGTTCTGACGCATAGCCTCCGCCGACTGTTTTTACAAACGACTCGTATCCGGCTACCGCACCCGTTGCAAAAAGCAGTGCGGAAAGTATAATCGACGCTCCGCATTCAAATCTTTCATATCCGTACTGACATTTTGTATCAGGCTCTTTTTCGGATATTTTAAGTCCGATTATAACTATTACCGTGCTTGCAACATCGGAGGCAGAGTGAAGTGCGTCCGATACCATAGCCTGAGATTTCGCGGCAATACCGCAGGCAAGCTTTAAAAGCGACAGCACAACATTTACCGCAACCGACACAAGCGACACTCTCATTGCCGCAGTTATTCTTTTCGTTTTTTTCACAATCATTATCCTTTCATTCCGTTTTGCATATATTATGCACATTTTTATGCATATGCTATACCTCGGGATAATTATCGTGTTTTTTATATTTTACTATCTGTAACTGAAAAAATCAATATTTTTATACGCAAAACGGCATTTTACTTATTTTTGCGCAAAAAAATCAAAAAAGATTGTACAATTTAAATTTCTAAATTTGTTATTATAGACAAAAATGCACATTCAAAAGCGTAAAACTTTTAAATGTGCATTTATATTTGTGTCAATATACGGCGCAAATACGGCAATTATACATACTTTCGCATTTGCTTAAGCGCACTTTTTTCAAGCCTTGATACCTGCGCCTGACTGATTCCTATCTCATCGGCAACCTCGGTTTGCGTTCTGCCGTGAAAAAATCTAAGCTTTAAAATATGCTTCTCACGTTCATCAAGATGTTTCATTGCCTCATTGATCGCAATATTTTCAAGCCAGCTCTCATCCGTGTTTTTATCATCCCTCACCTGATCCATAACATATATCGCCTCCGTGCCGTCGTGATAGACAGGCTCAAAAAGCGAAACAGGGTCTGCAATGGCGTCAAGCGCAAAAACAACATCTCCCTTCGGCAAATCAAGCTCGTGCGCAATTTCGTTTACCGTTGGCTCACGTGAGTTTTCGTTTGTAAGCCTCTCCTTTACCTGAAGCGCCTTATACGCAATATCCTTAAGCGATCTTGAAACACGTATGGAGTTGTTATCCCGTAAATATCGTCTTATTTCACCTATTATCATCGGGACGGCATATGTTGAAAACTGAACGTTTTGCGAAAGGTCAAAATTATCTATCGCCTTGATAAGTCCTATGCAACCGACCTGAAAAAGATCATCGGCATTTTCTCCTCTGTTTGAAAATCTTTGGATAACGCTGAGAACAAGCCGCAGATTTCCGCGCACGAATATTTCTCTTGCCTCCATGTCACCGTCCTTGATTCTGATAAAAAGCTCATCCTTTTCTTTTCGAGTCAGTACCGGAAGCTTTGATGTGTTTACTCCGCAAATTTCCACCTTGTTAATCATTGTGCAGCATTCCTTCCATGTAAATTTGCCGAAAAAAAGTTATTATCGGCTATGTAATACTTTGCTGCCCAATAATATTGTTGCCTTAAAATGTGTTTGTTATTCAGCTCATTCTTGAAATTTCTTTTTTAAGCCGTCCGATTATTCTCTTCTCAAGTCTTGAAATATACGATTGAGATATGCCGAGCGAATCGGCAACCTCCTTTTGAGTTTTCTCACGTGCCGCACCGAGTCCGAACCTGAGCTGCATAATTTTCTTTTCTCTCGGAGGCAGCTTGTCAAGTGCACAAAACAAAAGATTTTTTTCGACCTGCTTCTCGATATTCCGATAAACGCTGTCATCATCCGTGCCGAGTATATCGGATAATAAAAGCTCGTTACCGTCCCAATCGACATTAAGCGGCTCATCTATGGACACCTCCGTTTTGGAGTTTGAATTCTTTCTTAAATACATAAGTATTTCGTTTTCAATACATCTTGAAGCGTACGTTGCAAGCTTTATATTTTTTTCCGGGTCAAACGTATTAATCGCTTTTATAAGACCTATCGTTCCTATTGAAATAAGGTCCTCGACATATATCCCCGTATTTTCAAATTTTCGCGCTATGTATACGACAAGCCGCAAATTACGCTCTATCAAAAGCTGTCTTATGCTTTCATCACCGCATCTGAGCTTTTCAACAGCCTCTGCCTCCTCACATTTTTCAAGCGGCGGAGGGAGAATATCGCTGCCTCCTATGTAGTATATATCATCGGGGAAGTTTTCAAACGTCCCGTACAGATAAAAAAACCTCTCTTTTATGTTCCCCAAAAATTTAAGCATTGCAAAACTCCCTTTCTTTTATATAAATTCCATACAGCTGTTTAATAAAACCTTACAGCCGCCGGAAAATTCACGATTTGATTTACCGGCAAAAACACGGCTTTGCCACAGCTTTCCGCTGTCCTCAAAATAAAGCTCGTCTACGGGATAAACGGTAATTACCGATATACCGCTTGCGGCTGTTCTGCACGGTATTTTTCTGCCGCAATCCAAATCATCACCGAAAAGCGACTGTTCCGCAAGTATAACAGGCTCTTTCCCGTCCGGCATACGCAGACCGTTCCCCGTGTCCAAAGACGCATACGTCCGTGTTTGTTTCCCTCCGATGCTTATTCTTACTCTGTATCTTTTTCTTCTCTCACACAGAAAAAACAAAATAACCCTCGCCAAAAGATAAACGGCGGCAACACTACCGTAAAAAACAAAATCCTCGGCAGTGTAAAAGCTTCTGCCGTGTATACATACAACCTCAAGCGTTTTTGGATTAAGAATTGCAAGGTATATCCCTCCGAGCAATATTGCACACCCTGTAACAATAAAAAATCGGCGCACAAGCTCCGCAAACGAGCATTTCCCGAAAGCAAAATAAACAGCGGCTATGTAAAACGGTAAGAAAGCAATTTTGCAAGCTCCCGTCAATATTAAACCGAGCGACGATGCCGACAATAAAACCGACGATAAAATTACTCTCCCTCTTTTAAGCTTCATAACACGCCGTGACACGTCAAGAGTAACATAATTCATAACCGTCATACACAAAAGCGCACTGTCAACATAAAAATCCATATCAACCATCTCCGATATAATTATACATCATGGCGCATGATTTTTCTGTCAAATACGGTTGTCGCAACGTGACTTATTTGTTTTATTATCCGCTCCGAAATCGCAAATCATTTCTTATTTCAACACAAAAAAAGGATATTCACATAAGAATATCCCGAAATTAATCGATAAACCGTCTAATTTAAAATGTATGCAAACGAATTAAGATAAGCGGCAAACGCAAGCCATATCACATAAGGCACAATCATATATCCCGACAAGCGATTTATGCGAAAAAATTTCACGTTCATCGCAATTACCGCAAACCACAAAAGCATAAGCCACGCAAATGCAAAAAGATATTTACCGAACACAAAAAATATAATCGGCCATATAAAATTCAGCCCAAGCTGCACACCGTAAAGTAAAAGAGCCGGCTTTTTATCCGCATTCTCCGATATATAAACAAGGTATGACGCTGCACCCATAAGAATAAAAAGAATTGTCCACACCACCGGAAACAACCACGACGGCGGCGCAAACGGAGGCTTCGTCATTTCGGCATACCTTTGTTGCATACTTCCCGATGTTACGAAAGCTGACAGCATACCTACCGCCAGCGGTATTGCAAGACTAATTGCAAAAGGTTTTATTTTAATCATTTTCTTCACAGCCTTTCTCCGCCGGCATCTGCAAGCGGCACAAAAATATCGGCGCATATATATTTTATGCAATAATCCGAAATTTATAACGAATTTTAAAATATAAAAAGACTGTCGGCACCCGTTGTTTTTCAAAACGGACCGACAGCCTCTTAATTATCCTATTATATACACCTTTACATTTTTTCTGCCGAACGCCATAAGCTCGCTGTTTGACTTTTCAAAACAAAGGTCGATTTTATTTCCCTTTATAGCACCGCCCGTATCCGCAGCGACAGCATATCCGTAGCCCTCGACATAAACTTTTGTGCCGAGCGGAATAACTCTCGGGTCTACCGCAACTATTCCGTGACCTGCCGTTCTTCCCGATGCGGTTTTTCCGTATCCGCCGCCTTTTTTAAACGCCGAATACGCAGTAGCTGTCATGGACATTACCTTTTTGTACGAAACATCTTCTCTTGACGAAGCAGATGATTTTTCCTGCTTCTTTTCGGTTGTTTTTTTCGCAGCCGACTTCTTTGTTTCGGTTTTTTTAGTCTCCGGTTTTTTAATCTCCTTTTTCTTTGTTCCGCATAGGATTATTTCGTCGAGCTTTTCGCTTACCGTCACCCTTGACGTTTCACTTCTTGAAACCTCGGCGCCGTTTTCCGAAACAACCGATTCGGTAATTCTGATTATGCCGTTTACGCCCTTTTGAGCCGTTTTCTTCTCACCCTCATAAACGGACGAATCGTCTTTATAAATTGTTTCATACGGAATTACTTCATCTCTTACCTGCTCACTCGACGATACTCTGATAACGGTTATTTTTCCGCCGTCGGAAATACACTCGTCAGCCGACGGTACCGTATAGTCGGACTCGCCTATAAAATATCCGTTTTCGGCAAGAGCCTGTGAAACATTTTTGTGTGTGGTCGACGTTGCCGTAACAACACCGTCGCATTCTATCGTAATTCCCACTCCGCGGCGAATTGTTACAACAGAGTTATTTTCCACATCTCCGCCGGCACTGATATTATCGAAAATTCCGACCTCGAAATTATTTTCACCGAACACCTCGTCAACTGATGTGCTTCTTGTACGTATATCAACCGTTTTGTCAATATTTTCAAATTCATTTATTTCATTTATCGAAACATTTATACCGGCAGCATCATAAACGGCACCCATACAAACGGCGCATATAATTGAAAGCGCACACACGGCCGCTGCAATACTGACGATTTTATTCTTATTCTTCTGCATACCGAAATCCTTTCCGTATTGGATTTTGACAGATAACCAAGTAACTGTCAAGCTGTAACACGTAATATTATACATTATAAAAATCGCAATGTCAATACTTTTGTTACAAACAAATTACACATTTATTGCGAAAATGTGCCTTATTTGTAACACATATGGAATAAAATGTATTATCAACCCACTATATCTTGTGGTATTGCGATTTATAATTACTATATTCAGTAAAACAGAAAATTATGAACTGCATTATAACACTTTTGTAAAAAGTGCATAATATCTTTGTAATTTATCTTTAATATATTGTGAAAAATCATTGTTTCATTTTCATTTTTCCGCTCGGGTCAACATAAAAATTATCGTTATATAAAAGCTCCGAAACGGTCACAAGCTTATATTTTGACGATAAACTGTCAAGCAAACGCGCAAGTGCGGAAGCTGTAAAACGAGTCCCGTTATGCATAAGAATTATATCACCCGGTACGGCACGTGACGCTCGGGTAAAAATTTCCTCACAGCTTTGCGCCGCATAATCGATAGAATCTACCGACCATTGAACCGGTATACAGCCGCAATCCTCTATTGCGGTGACGGCACGGCTGTTATATGCTCCCGACGGAACTCTCACAAGGGACGGGAACACTGACACAGCTTTATATATCACTGACGACGTTTTTTTAATATCCTCCGCTATCTGTTCGTTTGTCAGCGTTGTGTAGTCGGAATGAGAATATGAATGACTTCCTATTTCATGACCTGCATTTGCTATTTTCTTCAGCGATTCGGGATATTTTTCAGCCCACTCGCCAACAACAAAAAAAGTGCATTTGGCATTATACTTGTCAAGCAGCTTAAGAATTTCTTCCATATCATCGTCATTCCACGCACAGTTAAACGTCAGCGCAAGACAGGTGTCATTTCTTTCAACCGAATATATCGGCAAATTTCTGTTTCCGCATCTGAACGCTTCAATCGTACCTTTTCCGAATAAAATGTATATAACAGCTAATCCGAGAACCAAGAAAATAATTATGTAACCAAGCTTTACAGAAAATATTTTCACAAACATCCTCCCCCAAATCAAAATTATATACTTATATATATGATACCTGCTGTAATGTTTATACCATATATGGAAATGTAAATAATACATGACTTTTAGATATAAAGAAATATTATATGTAATTCAGCAAAAAACACGATTAAATCATAGGATGCCTAAAATCTCAAAAAAGGGATGGATGCCGACGCTTGCCCCATCGCAAAACAAAAATGCAGTTTTTCAAAAAACTCCGGAACGCAAGAAAAGAAACAAAAAACACATATCGCAAGTATTACACAAATTGCTGTAGTTCGGTTTAGATTATGCGAAAAAATCAAAAAACTTGATTTTTCATGGGAGCGATCCCACATTTTGTGTAAACATCAAATTTGATCCCAAAATGAGGGATTGCCTCGTTAAACATATACAAAAAGCCTGACACATATTGAGTCAAGCTTTCAAAAAAGCCGATATGAAGTTTGAGAAATTTTCAAACCTCATATCGGCTAACATTTGTTTTAATTTGCTTCCTTTAATACATTCTAAAATCAACCCACTATTTCATCAGGATCGTCATAGGCTGTTCTGGCAGGAATAACCCAAATCATCTGATTTTTTTCATCCCACTCAACACGGCAATCAAGTGCGTCTGTTATATCGCGAAGCTTAAAATAATTGTTGTCATTAATATTATAGCAGGTTGCCTTAATCGGCACGCCGTCAAGCGTTAAAAATGCCGATGATGAAAAAGCTGTTCTTTCAACGCCGTCACCCGGTGTCAATTCACCGCCGACCGATGTATAATCATAAAAGCTCAGCATATCTATAGAATTTGTTGCGCCGTCATACTTGATGTCAAAGGTTTTAATAGTTCCGTCAAGAATTTTTGCAATATCTCTGAGCTTAAAGTAGTTGTTATCATCAATGTTATATGCAACGGTGTTATACTTGCGGCTGTCCAGGCAAACAGTCTGTGTTTTTGCAACGGAGTTTTTGTTGAATCCGTTACCGGGATAATATGTAAATGTATCCTGCATATCATCTTCGTGAACAAGATAGCGAATCTCTCCGTTATAGAAAATGGTGTAGATTTTTCCTGTTATAATCCAAGGCTCTATATCGTCCGGATCTACATCGGGCAGACTCCTCATATCTTCGTCACGGTCAAATGAATATTCTTCAATGCCATATACATTTACCCATTCTCTGTCATGTATTTTATTGATATCACCGTTATTTGAACGAATCCATTCAGCATATTCCAAGCTCATATCCATATCGACGTTGATATATCCGAAACGGTACTTTTTCAGTTTTGCAAGTCCTTCGGATGAATATGTCAGTGCACCCCATTCGCCCCATGGTGTATCTACGGACAAAACGCCGATAGGTTTACCAAGCGCTGCCGTCTCCGCTGCGGACTGGGTTTTGGTCAAATTCTCAAGCTTGCTTGTCGGAATGTAACATTCCTTTGAGTTGAACCAGATTTTTGAATTTGTACCGTCATAGTCTTTTTCAATAACATCAATTGCCGCACCTTTTTTAACCGAACCGACAACCGAAGAACCGTCAGAAATATCACAATCAACGGCAGCTAACGCTTTGTACTGCGTTGTCGGTTTTTCGGTGTTTGCAAGCTGCATATTCACATATTTTGTATTAACATAATAAAGACCTTTTTTGTAATAAATCTTATAATGACCGTTCTGCGGAGTAGCATCTACAATCTGAACCGACTGATTGATTTTACAAATACCCGATTTTACATAATCTTTATCGTCGGGAGTTGTCTTAACCATCAAAAGACCCGTTGCTTTGCCTATTGCCTCGATTTTCGGAGCAGTTGCAACCTGATTGTTAATATCTAAAATGTAACAATTTTTTCTCGGCAGGAAATATACAGCCGGCTTCCAGCTTGTGAAAGCAGTACCGTCCTTCTCGCCGCACTGTCTGATTGTACCGCGCGATTCGTCAACACCGCCCTCACTCCATATTGCAACCCAATCCTCGTTATAAGCAACAACTTCAAACTCATTCGTTGTTGTAGCATAAAACGCTGTATTTGCGTTTGCTTCTGTTTTGGTACGTTCAGCAAACGGCGGATCATATCCTATTTCCTTAAGTTCATCAAGTCTTCTGGCATGATAGTTAATCGGCGGATTGCCGGGATAGAACGAAGCTTTTACCGAGCCGATTTTCCCCGCATCTCCTATATGTACAATAGCCATTCCCACAAGCGGCAATGAAGCCGGGCGATCGTGTCTTACCCATTCCGTCGGTACCTTAGCATAGAAATTTCTTTCGGTGCCCTCGGTTGTTTTGCTTCCGCCGTAGATGTAATCGGAAAGAAATGTCATCTCAATAGCGTGCTGATATTTGTCCGTATCGGAAGCCGCCCATTGTTTGTTTAACTCCTTTACGGCAGTTTCACCGGCTTCAAGTATCGGTGTTGTTTCCCGAGCTGATGTATAAGCAAGGATATATCCTACCGAACCGTCAGAAAGCTGAATTTTATGAAATTTTCTGTCATCCTCTCCAACTACATATGGTTCTAAAACCGTAACCTTGGCTCCCTTGCTGACCACACTTATAGCTCCCGAATAAGTAGGTTTTTTTGTAACGTTTACTGTGCCGCCATATACAACATAGGCGGTATCTCCTGCCTTTAATTCGGCAGCAAACACAACAGTACAAAGCATCATAAACGTGCAAAGCACTGCAGTTAAGATTTTCTTCAACACAATAATTCCTCCTTTTAATTTCATGCTGATTTATTGAATTTGCATACTGTAATAATTATATACCATATTGATGTAATATGCAAGGGTTTTTTTAAAATTTATGTAGAAATTGTGTAGAATTACAATAGATGTGTTACAAAGGCTATAAAAATAGCTTGGTTTCAATATTTTCTATCAAAACCAAGCTTT
>CAKSPW010000020.1 GCA_934486495.1 uncultured Clostridia bacterium | reverse complement strand
GGTAAAAATTCAATTTGTTCTTGAGTCTCTAACCGTCGGCACAATATTTCAAGCATTGTTTTGCCTAAGCTGTCAAGTGTGACGGTAGGTTTTCACACACTTCTTTTTTCATATGCTACTTTACACTACCGTTTCTTTAGAGAAAGAAAAATCCCTCTCAATACTTAAAGGAAAGTATGAGAGGGGTTGTTAACCTTAAATTCTTAATTTTATAAAAGTTTTTTTATTTTCTCCAAAATGCGATGATGTTTCTTGTTAACTGCTACATTACTAATTCCCATTTTTTCTGCAAAATCTCGCTCTGATTTTTCATTAAAATACAACTCATCAATCAGAGAACGCTCATCATCCGTCAGCGTTTCCAATGCTTTCATCAACATCTCAAGCATCAAATTATCTTCCACAATATCCTCCACAAGCTTTTGCTTATCGGAATATATATGCTCCATTCCGTTTTCAGTCATATATTCCAAAGAAAATCCCCGCATTTGTCTGACTTTCTTTTGCTTTGCTTCACGCCATTGCGGACGTTTATATTCACGATATACCTCCTCCGTCACAGGCACAGCCTGCCCATCATTAAGCGTTATGTAATATTCTTTTTTCATGTCCTTTCCTCCGAAATTTGATTATTTTTTAATCAAATTTCAGAGGCGGCGCACGAATTGGGTAATAAAAAAACTCAATTTCAACTTTTTATTGAAATCGAGTTTTTGAGCTATAAATGAAAATTAATCATATTCTTTATTAACGGTAGCTTATTTATATTTTAAGCACTGCAATCAAGTTACATTCCACTAAATAAATCATATTCTATTCCTATACATTATCAATTTTACATCTGAAATCAAACAAATTAAGTATATTTTCTTCATATACATTATTCGGCATTTCAATAATAAACGTATAGTTGCAGCCGTCTTCTGTTTTTTCCGCAGACACATCTGCTATATTAATTCCCGTTTCATGCAGCAGGTTGATTGTGTGTCTTTGAAAATCCGCAACATCAACTCCTTTTACAATGAGCTTCTTCTGTTTTATCGGTTTAAGCCAGCGAAAGTTTCCGTGCAGTATTATCTGCGTCAGCACTATTATAATTGCCGCACAAATTCCGACAACATACATTCCTGCGCCTATAGCCAGCCCCACTCCGGCAGTCGCCCAGACTCCGGCGGCTGTGGTCAGTCCCGTTATTGTATTCTTATGCACAAATATCATACCTGCACCCAGAAATCCGATTCCGCTGACAACCTGTGCCGCAATGCGCGCTCCGTCTGCTCCGCGTACTCCCTCGGCTCCAATCTGCATATCCGCAAAGCCGTATTTTGATATAATCATCATCAGTGCCGAAGCGCACGCCACCATGCAATGGGTTCTCACTCCCGCTTCCTTGGAGCGGTTCTTACGCTCCAGTCCTATCAGTATACCACAGGCACCGGCTGCAATTATTCGTAAAATATAATAGAATTGTTCTGTTCCCAAAAAGATCACAATCGTCCCTCCGTATTAATTTGCATCGCAATTATCCCTTGACGCCGCCGACATTTACGCCTCCCATAATATACTTTTGAAAGACAATAAAAATAACGACCTGCGGAATGATGGTAAACAAAAAGGCAAGCATCTGTTTATCCATCGTAATATTTGAATTTTTCAGCTTATACAGTGCCACTCCCAAAACCGTATAATTTTCGTCAGTTATGGTGATGTACGGCCACAGGAACTGACTCATATTGCTGTTAAACGTCAAAACTCCGACCGTCATAAAAATCGGCAAACTCAACGGCACCATAATTTTGCAGAAGATTTTCATATCGCCCGCACCGTCTATCTTTGCCGCTTCCACCAGTGCCGGCGAAATACCGTCAAAGAAATTTTTGAAAAGAATAATATCAAAAATATTCGCCGCTGCCATCAGCCACATCGGCCAGTAGGTATTCAGCATGCTGAATCCGAAAAGCGGAAACTTTTTAAACTCCATATAGAGCGGCACGGTTCTCATGGAACCCGGCAGCAACATCAGCCAAAACAGCACCATCAGAATGATTTTTGTTCCCTTTGGCTTAAGCTTTGAAAGCGAATATCCGGCAAGTCCGCATACAATTATATCCGCTGCCACACTGCCGCCTGCCATGATAAAAGTCACACCGTAATATCGGTAAAACTTTAATTCGCTCCAAACCGCTCCGAGCTTCGCAATCGAAAAGTGCTTCGGAAAAAAAGTTGCCGGCACTTGATACATTTCCTTTATATCCTTAAAGCCCGACAATAATACCCACGTCACAGGGAGCAGCACAATCATTGTGTCAATAATTAAAAACATAAACAAGCATGCATATAAAATTTTATATTTGGGTTGTTTTATATCGGAATCAGTAAGAATCCCCTTATCCATTTCTTTAAATAATCTCATCTGTTTCTCCCCTTCCGCATCAATATTTGCTCTGCACCTTTTTATCCGCTGCAAAGTAAAAGCTGGTAAGCACCATCAGAATCAGAAACATAATTACACCGATTACCATCGAATATTGCGGCTTATTATACTCAAATGCGTATTTATAAGACCAATATCCCAGCGTCATAGACGCATTTCCCGGTCCGCCGCCGGTCATCTGCATCGGCTGATCCACGATCTGGAACACACCCATAATCTGTTTTATCAAAAACAGCAGCAGGATTCCGGACATATGCGGAAATGTGATCGTCCAAAACCGTTTCATAAATCCTGCTCCATCAATCAGCGACGCCTCATACAGCTCTCTTGATACCCCCTGCAAGGATGCAAAGTAGTATAACGCCGTCATTCCGGCGCTGTTCCACGTCATACTGATAATGATATACAAAATCGTAAACCTCGAGTCCTGTAGCCAATTGTACGGAGTCATATGGAATACTTTCCCCAGAATCATGTTCAGCAATCCTGCCTGATCCGGATAAAACATCATAAACCAAAGCAGCATGACCGCCGTTCCCGGCAAAACCGACGGGAAATAAACCACAAACCTGAAAAAACGTCTGAAATGCACAACCTCATTCAGCACCACCGCCACAATAATCGGGATAATATACCCGATCATCGACCACAGCACATACTGACATGTATTCCATAAAATCTGCAAAAACTCTGTATTTGAAAGAATCGTGCGATAATTATCCAAACCGTTAAAATTTTTAATATTATAGCCGCGCATATCAAAAAACGACCACGCAATCCCCATAATCTGGGGTCTGATAATCATAAAATAAATAATAACGATTGCCGGAATAATCAGCACCCATCCGCTCAGCTGCTTTTTAAAAGCCAATATACGATTTTTGAAAACCTTTTTATTTGCATTTGTTTTCATCTTGATCTCCATTCCGCCGCCAACAGCGGCATAAATTCAGCATAAAAATAAAGCGGCGGAACTCATTCCGGAATCAAGACGCAGATACATCTTGATTCCGTACGAGCTGCTTGCCTATTCTCATGCTAAAATGATTACTCATTATCCAAAAAGTTTTTCTGGAATTTATAATTTGCGTCATTCAGCAATGCCTTACAATCCGAATCTTTTTCCGACAAAACCTTTTGAATAACCTCGTCCAGTAAACTATACATTTCCTGCGCACAAGCTTCAACCTCAGTATGATATTCCACTCCCGTTTTATCATTATAGGACTCTACATGATTAACCGGAATATTTCTATACTTATCATTCATTTCCTGTTCGAATTTCTCAACCTCGGAATTATCGTTCCAGATGGATAAATCCCGGATTCCCACAGCGGTTTTCTTCTGATCATAGTTGGACTTGACTTCTCTTTCAATATCCTCACGCACATCATCCGTCAACTCCGTTGTCACACCCTTGAACTTCAAATATTTCATCGTTGCCGCAATCTGATCCTCCGTAGCGTTGTTTGCAATTGCATAATAGGAACCGCCCATCAGCGTTACGCGTTTTGCCGGGCCTGCCGGAATTTTAACCATCGCAATATCATTCAAATCCATTCCGTAGTTTGCAACAAGCTGACCGAATTGCCCGGGATGCGCAATTGCCATTGCCGCCTGATCCGTTCCTACCATTTTCATCGTATCCGCATTGGACAGCAGGGTGTTTGCCGGCATACAGTTGTACTTCCACTTCATATTCTTAAGCCACTGCATTGCATTCACCACCGGCTCCTCATCCAACGCCGCTATCCATTTTCCGTTTTCGTCTTGCTTTTCCAATTCTCCGCCGTATGCCCAGCTTATATCGCTGAACAGCCAGCCTCCGCCATTGCCGGTTGTAGGAAATACAAATCCTGCGGCGCCTGTTTTTTCCGTCACGGTCTTTGCCATTTCTGCCAGCTGTTCAAACGTTTCCGGAACGATCGGAGAATCATCTTCATTGACAAGACCTGCCTGACGCATAAGCTTCATATTCATGACAACGCCCAAAGTATAGACATTGGCAGGAATCAGCTTTACATGCCCATCCTCATCTGTAATGTTTTTCATCATGACATCATTCAGCTTATCATAATCGCCGTTATCTTTCATAAAGGATGTAACGTCTGCCGAATAATCAAACTCTACAATCTTCTTTCCCTCGGTAAAATGCACCTTGAAAAGAGTAGGCAGCGTTCCGCCCTCAGCTCTCGAAATAAAACTCTGAACATCATACGCCCACGGCTCGGCTTCAAGGGCTATATCGCTGTTAAGCTTCATAAATGCATTTGCGGATTCCTCCCATGTTGAATATCCCTTTGGGTCTGTATTTTTGTCGGGTGCATCTCCGATGGTAATCTTGATTCTTCCGTCTTCCGTTCTGTCATTTTTGTTTCCGCATCCGGCAAGAGCGGTCACCGCAAGACCGGCTGATAAAATAACAGATAATAATTTCATTGCTTTCATGTTCTTTACCTCTTTTCTTTTATAAATCAATTCTGTTCTCAAATTTCATGGGCAATCCGTCATTCATGATATGCGACAGATCCGACATCATCAAGCACTTCGGTGCAGTCACACCATTGCTGAAATTTTCAAAATGGAACAAAGTGACTCCCGTATGTGCTATGTCAAAGGTTGACCATACGATATGCGGCGGAATCTGCATCAGGTGCGAATACCATGTCAGTCCGACTCCCTGGTGACAAAAAACAGCTATAGATTCCTCCGATGGGGATAAAATCCGATAAATACTTCCCTCACGCCGATAGCCCAGTTGTTCTAAAAACCGATCAGATTCTCTGCCGATTCTGTTTACACATTCACGCACAGAATCCCGTTCAAAATCCTTATGCGCTTTTTGCCAATCATCGTAAAGCCGTATGGTTTCATCATTTTTATAATGGGTATTCTGCTGCGCCCAGCACCAGCGCGTGCCATCTTTTTCCGGAACAAGCATTTGCTCATATGCCGTACTTTCACTGATCCAATCCAGGATTGTCATTTTCTTTTTCAACAGCTCACAGGTTGGCTGTGCAGTTTCCTGCGCTCTTCCCAACGGTGACGAAAAGATCCGATCCGGCTCATGTATGGCAAATCTCCTTGCCAAAGCCTCCGCCTGTCTGCACCCCAGTGGAGTAAGACAGTCATTCTCATAATCCGGATCTCCGTGTCTTATTATATAAAGTTTCATAAATGCCTCCCTGTAAAATCACCTTACGGCAATCATCTCATCAATATTTCCGCTGCGTGTGGAGATAAAGACAGTATCCGCTGCACTGCCGTAAATTTCTTCGGTTCTGACATCATAGATCGTTCCTACCGATACATCACCTTTTTCACTGTCATAAATCACAACCGCTGAAGGCAGCGGCATAACTTCCGTCGCCTGGCTTGCCGGCGTAACTTGCATCCTCGTTCCGCTCACACGCGTTACTTTTGCCTTCAGAACACGGTATGGGATATTGAAATGTATTCCTCCGTCATCCGGATGGTATGAATCATCCTGATCCAGCAAGCCCTCCTTATCCGAACTGTACCCCACTCCGTTTATCAGCATCTTCTCATTGACATAATCATAAAAAATTACATCACCGCGTTTTAAAGAATCAACATCAAAGGAGCTTTCCTGTACCGGCAGATGCCGATAAGATGTTCCTAAGTATCCCGAAATCGCTTTAACCACTTCTCCGCTGCTGTCAATCATCTCTCCGAAGTTGTCGACAACCATCATCTTTTTTGTAGCATTTCCGGGTCTGTTCCGTATCGCGGTTACGGTACACTCCATACTTTCAACCGATGTGTTGTACCCCGAAGCATAATAATACGCTTCCGAGAAAGTGCTTTGTGCCAGCGTTTTCACCGAATATTCCCAATCATTTTCATGACCGGTATCGTTCGGAAGCATAAAAATCTTCATATCGTCACCGCCGATAATATCGCCTTGAATATCCATATGCGCTTTCATGACAGTCTTAAACATCTTCATGCCGTTCTTCCAATAAATATACCCCTTTGCTCTGAGCATAAGGCAATTGTCACTGCTATATCCCTCCGGAACCGAAAGATCATACAGACTGTGTTCAATGGGAGTGTCAATTTTCGTGATGAACCCCTTCCGGTTGATACAATATCTTATGATACGCTTCGTGTGAATTTCGGAAGTATATCCGCTGATCTTTTTATCTTCAAAGTTGTCATAGGCTTCGTTGATCCGGTCTGCTATAATCTGCGGCTTTGTCAACTTCTCTCCGTCCAGTACCACTTTGGTTTCACAGAGAATATCGCCGAGACTTTCGTTCTCATTAAAAATCCTCAGAACTGCTCTTTCCTCAGCATCCTCAACCCACACCTTTTTAATATATCCATATTTCCAGCCCTCCGCATCTTCCGATTTCATAATCGCGGCAATGCGCCCGTTTTTATCCAAATAAATATCCGCTTTGCTGCCCGGCGTATCTGCTCCGTCCGGAATATAACAGTTCGGAACAGCTTCATAGAGATTTCCGCCTATGCTATACTTCTTTGTTTCGCCATCTGCCGTGATTGATTCTATCGTTTCTTTCATCACTTCGCGGCTCACCGAAATATAGATTGATTTCTCATCGGCGGAACGTTGTATTGTCACAACAGATCCGGGAACGATAATTGCCGATGCTTCCGCTCGTTCACCCGCTTCGTTTTCCGCTTCGCAGACATCATAGGCGCTCAGATCAATTCGGATATTTTTTCCGTTTTCATCCCGATTTTTCATGGTGATGAAACGATCATTTTCCGAATAGGCTTCCACCATGAAGCTTTCAAAATCATTAATGATTACCACATCATACCGGTCATCGTGATTGTTGTCAACCAACGTGACGGTTCCGTATTCGGGCATCATATACCGGCTGTCAAAAACAGACCGGCGGTTATATACTGCATCAAACGTCCTGTCTAAAACATAGCGTGCCGTTTGACTCGATGTTTTGGATTTATAATAAAAATATGTATTATCTTCATATTTTTCCAGATCCTCGGCGTCTAAAGTCACTGCTTTATTTCTGTCATCCGGAATGATGGAAAGCGCCCGACCCGTGTCAGCATTGTAAATCATCCGCGCTTGATATCCAAGATACTGTTCTTCCTTTTTGTTATCAAAGCTGCACATTTTCCCATCAACAGACGCATAACCGTCAGAAATATCCTCTGTCAGAGCCGCTCCGCCGATTCCATCGACAATTCCTTCAACATACTCCAGTCCCAAAACCTCACGTATATATTCATCGCCTGCATCATATGTTACGGTTGTACCTTTTCCTCCAACGATCTTCAAGGTTTTGATAAACATGAGATTATAGATCATCATTGCCGCATTCCGTCTTGTCACCTTATCATTGATTCCGGCATCCACCGATTTGAGCAACCCCAAATCCTGCGCTGTTTCATAAGGAGTTTTGTGTACAAGCTGAAAATACTCCGAATATCCTGCCGTTCTCAGCAAGATCGTAATCCATTCATTCAGCGTAATAGGAGTATCCGCCCCATAGGTTCCATCATCATATCCGTTAACAAACCCATCCTCTGTCATTGCCTGGGCATAGCCTGCACCGTAATGAAACAGACCAATATCGGAATAATACTGCTTGGTCGCAGCAGGGATTTGATCAATATCCGAATAATGCATAAGCCGATAAACTGCAATAAGCGCCTGAATCCTTGTGACCTCGTCCTCCAACAGCCTGTCGCCGTTATTGTCCTCTGTTAATATCCCCATGTCAAACGCAAAATTCAGCTTATAGCTTGTTTTTTCCGTTGCGGCAAGCACCGGGCAAATTCCGTATAGCATCATAACGCAAGCAAGCAATACGGCTGATATTTTTTTCATTCCTTATATACCTCCCATCTGCTGCGCAGCTCTGTAAATCAGCACCGCACACTCGGCTCTTGTCATATTTTCCGCAGGATAAAACCGATTGTTTGACCGTCCGTTAATAATTTCTCCGCTGTGCAAAGAATAAACCGCGTCTTTTGCCCAATCTGATATTGCAGCGTCATCCTCAAATATAAATCCGTTCTTGACAAACTTCATATTTTTCCCGGTAAGCAACCGATAAATAACGGTCGCCGCCTGCTCTCTTGTGATCGGATGACTTACGCCAAAGCTGCCATCGCCGTAACCCTCAAAATATCCGTACTCACAAGCTGCATTGATATACTTCTCATACCACGCATCAGGCACTGCATCGGAAAATGCTTTTGGGACTGTGTTTTCTATTTCCACTCCGGCAAGCAAGGTAATCATTTTTGCCGCTTCGGCACGCGTGACCGATCGGTTCGGATCGAATGTTCTTTCTCCCGAACCGCTGATAATACCTTTCTCATACAGAAAATCCACCGCTTCCATCGCCCACTTTGAATCCTCTATATCATCAAAATATTTGTTAATCGGATGAGCTTCGGTCGTTTTACCGTCATTAGTTTTTGACGGGGGCGTGATTTCAGTTTCCACTCTTAACGGCGCATTGGATGAGGAGGAACCTCCTCCGCCACCGCCGCCTCCGCCTCCGGGAGTTTTCGATGTGTTTTTGAGACTTGCTATCGCAGCTTCAACCGCACTGTAGGAATTGAATGATTTTCCGATAAGCGCCTTATAATCCGCTGTGCCGAGAGTATAAGAATACCGAATTTTCCCTGCTGCCTTATACGCCTCCAAAACAATTTTCACCTCATTGTAATTTGCCGCTTTATGGATTGCAGTCAATAGTGTTTGCGACACAAATGTTTCAACCAACCGGCTTGACATTGTGTAAGTGCTGCTTGCCGCCGCATAAATACTATTTTTCGTGCTGTCTGAAAGCGAGTCAAATGCATTTTCGCCGCCGTTTGACGGTATTTTGTCCACAAGCTGAAACAACCTTTTATCCTGATCGCTTTCATAAAGGATTTTCAATCCGGCAGCACCGTTTTCATTGACGTTTTCCAGCATGGCGCATTTTTCAAATGCATTTTTAACATCACACGCTTCCTGATACTCCTCGTAATCACTGATCATTAATGAATATACTTTTCCGGATTCCTTTAACCCTTCAAATACGCTTCTATCGGTTTTCAGCCAATCATCATTCTCCGTTATCAGCTTTTCAATTTGTTCTGTATCATTGTTCTTTACCGCGCTTTTTACATTTACCACAAATTCATCCTGGAAATCCTTCCCCTTAAAGTCTGCATAGGTTGCCGTTACCGATTCATGGATTGCATTGATGCCAAATACACAAGTGTAAATTCCGGATGACGCATTATTTTTATAGTAAAATTCCGCCTTATTCTGATCATCCGTATAGATCACGTCATAATAGTTCAGATGATTCTCCGAGTCGGTTACTTTCACTGTAACCGCCGAAGGATACTCCAAACCCGGAATCTCGATACTTCCCTTCATGATCACGGTTCCGGGAATACAATCCAGACTGCATGTTATGTCATTTTCCGCCGCCGCAAGCTGCACCGCGCAAACGCTCAGAACCATCGCAGTCAGTATACCGATTATTTTCTTCATTCCGCACCTCTCCTGTTACTCTACATAGAATATCATTTTAGATACATAGTAATAATTCATTTTGTTTTTTGCACATATCTTGATTTCGTATTTGCCCCGACCCAATCCGCTCAGATCAACGGTAATAATTTTCCCGTCTTGCGTCCATCGGTTATAGACGTTATTGTAATTCATCACCTTGATGTCTTGCAAATCATCATAGGGCAATTCTGCTTTCAGCTGCGGCACTTCTCCCTGATTGTATACCGCCATGTAATCCATTCCGGAAAGCTCTATTTTTCCGGGGTTCAGAACATCGCCCCCCTCTTCCAATGTATACACGCCAAAATCCGATATTGTTGTTGAGGGTTTATCCTTTGTTCCGCCCGATACGCCGATCGCCGCATATTCGATAAGACTTTCATCAAATTCCCGAATATCCACCGTTCCCAACGGAGATTTAAACAAGGAAAAGCTTGACCACGGATAGGTCAGTGTTTCCCATTGATCCGAAAATGCCACTCCGGACGCTTCTCCGCTATAG
This sequence comes from uncultured Clostridia bacterium, assembly GCA_934486495.1. Lineage (GTDB taxonomy): Bacteria > Bacillota > Clostridia > UBA1381 > UBA1381 > RGIG9115. The sequence continues at coordinate 21,742 of CAKSPW010000020.1, read as the reverse complement.
TACTCTCTGCCGTCCGATAGATATACAAATACCGTTGTTTTGTCTTCGCTGCTTTTTGCACATTTTCTTTTAAAACTGATCCCCGATGTACCTTTGATAAATGACGCGTCATTGATTTTAAGCTTCGGGAAATACCAGACAGAGCTATCGCTGAATGTTGCTTTCATCGTGAATGTGCCTTTGCTTTTATCCGATGAATAATCCAGTGTTCCGCTTGCCTGAATGTTGGTTAAATCCCAGTTTTCCGCATCTAAGCTGCCTTCAAAAAGTTGAACCTCATTCGGCGAAAGCTCAATTCCCTTCATCGAAAAATTATATGCGCAAACCGCCGATGACAGCTCCCGTCCATCGCTCATTGAGCCAAAAATCTTTAATTCACCGGTTTTTCCCGGTGTGCCGTTTCCGTTTGCTGCAAGACGGATCTTTACGGTAGTCTTGCCCCACGGCTCAATTGCAAATGCTCCGTTCTCTACACTCAAATCGAATTGCTCACTGTTCCACAAAACCGCTCCGATATTTCCGCTGACGCTTTCATTATTCATATTGTAGACTACGGCATCAACCTCGTAATTTTTTCCCGAGTCCAGAGAATATCCCACATTCTTGATTGACGCGTCATTCATGTCAACATTCTGCCAAAGCGGCTGAATCACAATTCGGTCGTTCGTCTTTAATTCATGCCGTGAAATAACGTTCTTCGTATGAGCCGCCGGATAGTAATTAGATTGATCACTTCTGCCGTTAAATCGGATATAAATCGGATCCTGCGAAACGGATACCGTCACTTTTCCGTCTGTTCCGTTTCGAATTTCTTCATATCCGTACATATCCGCATAAGTGACTTGATCCGCATTCAGCGTAATATACGTTGGCTGCTCTGACCAGAATACCGCAACGTCATTTCCTTTTCCGTCATCAAACAGCTCTCCCGTAACACCGTCAGCTGCAACGCTCATTTCTCCTTTATAAATTCCTTCGCCCAACTGATATGTCATATTCTCAACGGAGGTATATACGGGATACGGATAATACGACCACGCATGGAAAGAGGAATAGTTTCCGTTGTTTTCTATGAAAGGTCTGCTCAAAAACCAGAAGTGCTTATCCGTACCGTATGAAAGTGAGGTGACAGCCGAGGTAATTCCATATCTTGCGGAAGTTCTCATCTGTTCATCCGAAAGTCCGTCCTCGCCTTCGGGAATCTGATAAATTCCTGCCTCCGTAAGATACAGCGGAATCGAACTGCCTTTTGAATATACGTCCGAATTTTGTCTTGCACAGCTGACTCTGTTTTCAATTGCCGCATGTGCATGAAAATTATAGACATCACTGTAATCCAATGCTCCGTTTTGCATGAGCAAATCAAAATACAACCCCTCATACATTGCTAAACCCGTTAATGATACATAAGGGTGATACCCCGAATCGGCAAGTCCGATTGCCGCCGCTTTCAGATATGCCGAATACAAATCCGCTCCGGGAGAATTTTTTGAAATGTCCAATTCATTGAACACCTCAACCATATCCACCGTTCCTTGCTCGTACTTAGGATATTCTTTCCAGAAATTATACGAAATCGTATACAAATCATTTCTGAATTTTGCGTCCGATTCGCCGGTAACATACCCGACCGCACTGCCCATCACTTCATCTGTTTTGATTCCCTGTGCGGCAATCTGCTTTTTCATATTTAGTTGTGTTCCGATGGTTGATTTACCGGTTCCCCGGCTTCTGATCCAGTCAAATCCGGAATACCGCATCGCCTCCGCGAAGCTTTTAGCTCGTTTGAGCGTTCCGCCGTCATATTCTGCGGCAAGATCCGACCCAAATGCAGTATCTGCAAAATCCCCTCTCTTTTTCAGGGAATGAGTAACCGCAAATGCCTTGTAGGAATTAAGTTCTGTTTCCGAATCCGGGTCATAAATGTATGCCCGATACCATCCGGGCTTGAGTTTACCGAGATTGACCGGCAAACTATCCATTCCCTTTCCTACTGTTATTTTGCTGTTGATCACTTCCCTGTCCCATGCGTCAGTAATCTTAATCCGATATTCGCACTTTTCCGGTGCGGAAGCGGTAAAGTCAACATTCATTTTAATATTGTCGTCCTCCGTAAAGACTCCGCAATCCGAGCCTTCAAACGACAGATTTGAAACCGAAAACTTTCCGCCGTTCACCTGTTCGATTGTAAAATAATCCAGAAAAGTAACCACCATGTCCTGTGATTGCAAATCCTCACAGTTCACCTTTACATACAAAGTATTCTTTCCCTTTTTCAGCCGAAAGGTTCCGAATGAATATTTTTTCATAACATCCTTGATACTCGGAACATCAATATCTTCAAGCAGAAGTCTTTCATTGGAAGAATTGGATTCATCATTCATATAAATATCCCAATCGCTTGTATATACTCTATCTAATATCGACCCAACTCCATTCACCTGATAGACACCGGCTTTCGATACTTCAAAGCTATAGCCTATGGTATATCCTGCTGCCGGAGGATAATCAAAAATTCTTACATATTTTGAATTGCTCAGCTGTGCATTATTTGTAATATTCAAGCTGCTTGAAGAAGATGTATAATCTTCCGCCTCAATTTTTATTCTTTCTGCCGCAGATATATTCGGCATACTCACCGTTGTTGACAACACAGCAATTGCCGCCGCAGCCGACAGGATTCTTTTTTTCATTCACCGAACCTCCTTACAGTGTGATTTTGCTGAATACCGCATTGGTATTATTATCCGGGTAAATCATAAAGATATTGATGACATCTCCCGATTCTGCTTCAACCGTTTTTTGAATCTGCTTGCTTTCACCCTTTGACAGATCCTCGGTATCCACCGTATATATTTTCTTAATTGAGGTAGCATATCCGTCCTCATTGCCATATACCGCAATCAGCAACTGATGCTGCGCCTTATAATCCTGCACTGCATTGATCGTCACGCTGATCTCATTTCCGTTCCGCTTTCCATCCGTAAGGTACAGTCCGGATTCATCGGTTACATAGACAGTACAATCGGCCGATGCGGTTACTCCTGTTCGGTCTGCCTCAATATGAATGACCGCTTTACCAAAATTCCTTCCGTGAAGAACCCCGTCTGAGTCAACCGAAACAATTTTTTCATCATCTGATGTGTATTTTATGGATGTGACATCCGCCGCAGTAATTTCTTTTCCGTCAGCATTAAAGATTCTCAGCTGTTCATCTTTTCCGCAGGCAACAAATCCATGATCTGTTTTTCCGGATAATCCGTCAAGCTGTTTTACCTGTAATACCTCAACATAATCCAATGAAAAATAGACGCCCGGCGTTGCCTCGGCATTGGTTCTTGCCGTAGCCCTGACATCCACCGTGGTGATGTCCTCCTCTATACTGATGTCTTGCTTATAGGTATAACTGTACAGATTATAAGTTGCTCTCATTGCCGGGTCTGCCAATTCATCAAGCTGTGTGATATAGCAATTCGCATCATTCAGCTCAATATATTCTCCCCCGTTTATACTGATATACAAAGAGCTTAAGTACGCCATCTTGGCAAAGGTTCCGGCGGCAACACTGACGGTATACATTCCGCGCTTGTCCGTCTTAAAGGTGAATCTTTGAATCACATCCTCCGTTTCCGTTGATTTGTATACCTGATATTTCCCACCGCTTACGTTTTTATCATTCGCGATACAGGTTGAGGTTATATCCTCAACCTCCAGTCTGCCGCTGCCGATCACCGGTTCAGGCTCTTTCCTGTCTTCGATTTCCATATAGTCAAACGAAAAATAAACTCCGTCCCCCGGCTCATTGTTTATTCTTTTGATTGCCTTTATATCCACGGTAAATGCTCCGGCATCAAGATTCACTGCCCCTTTATATGAATACTTATAAAGTCCGAATGTCCCCTGTAAACCTGAATTTGCCAAGGACTCCAGCTGACTTACGCTGCATTCGGTATCATTAATCTCAATATACTCTCCCCCGTTTACGCTAAAGTACAACTGACTCAGAAAGGGCATATTCGAATAATCTCCGCAGGCAAAGCTCAGCGTATATTCTCCGCTTTTAGCAATCGTACCCTCAAAATGCTGTATTACATCCTCCGTATCGGTGGATTTATATACCTGGAATTTCCCGCCGCTTGTATTGGCATCCGATACAATACCATCCGCCGTGATTTCCTCGATTTCCCATCGTCTTTTTTCCGGTTCTTCTTCCTTGGATACAAATTTTGCATAATCAAGATAAAACGTCACCATAGGTTTTCCGCTTCTCTTTCCGCCGGACAATACCAGTGTATTTTCTCCCTTTTCCAGCCATACCTTTGCCGTCGGTACAAACAGCGTTCTCTGCAGTGTTCCGGAAGTATCCAAAAGCGTTTTGGATTCCGCGTCATTCAGCGATATCGCATCCGATCCGTTCAACGACCAGCTTACATCACTGTAATTAACGGTCAGTCCCTCCGCATAGGCTGCCGCCGCAAGCTGCATTGTATATTCACCCTCATTTTCCGCATTAAACGAAACCGTATAAGTATAGACACCGGATGAAATTTTTGAAACCCCTGCCATTGCTTCGCCATCAACGGTTGGCATTTGTGAAAATCCGCTGTTTTGATCCAGATAATCCTCAAACTCCACCCGAATCGCATTTTCCTTTGCAAATACATTCACGTTCATGGCAAGCGCCAGCATGACCGCCGCCGTTATGGCACATAAAATTTTTCTCACTTTCCGTTTCCTCCCGTTAATTAAAAAATGTTCCTTTGACATAGGTATTTTTTATATCTGCCGCATAGAAGCTGATTGACTTTCTGACCGCATAATGGAATCGGTCAAACCCCGTCACGGTCAGATAATGCGCGCCCTCTGATAAATCCTCAAGGCTTATTGCTATCGTCCCATCGCCGTTATCGGTATACCCATAGGCTCTGTAATCCAAATAAACGCTTATATCCCTGAGTCCGTCCGGGATTTGTGCTGTTACCGTCTTATTCCCGTGTGCCGTTAATTTTGAGTTGTTTTCGATTCCATGAAGAATCATTTCCGCATTTTCCGCCTCCGGCGCAGTTCCCTTGAAATACCCGAAGTTTTTCAGCGTATATCCATACGATGCGGAATCGGAACTATATTTTGCATTAAACCCTACTGAAATCATTGTTATATCCGCTCTGTTCAGCTCCTCTTGCTCACCGGAAAACTGAACGAAACGATCCCATGTCAATGCATATTTCCCGTTTTGGCAATCCCCGGCATATGCAAGATACGAAGCGCCCGACTGCGTCCATACAAATACTTTCATATTCATATCGGATAATGCATATTTCGCACTGTCCACCTCAATTTCAAATCCTATTCCATCCGAATCTTTCAAGGCGCCTTTTGTCACCGCCAATCTCGGATATGCCCATCTGTCCAAAACCTCAGCTTTAAAATTGAAAATGAATTTCATCCCGGCTGCATCGGTGGCTTGTCCGAATTTCTGCATTTCGGCAGTCGAATTTTTACGCCATTGATTTTCATTACTGCACCCTTCAAAGATTGTTTTTTCCATATTGTCAGTATCAGGAACAACATAACATTCGCTTACCGAAGGCAATATTTCCTCACCGTTCGCCACTCCGCCAAAGCTTAAATAAGCTTTTCCGCCTGCGCTGTAATCCTCATTTGCGGCAACCGTAAATACCAATGTTGCTTTTCCTCCTGCTGCCGCGGAATATTTTACGGTTTGCTTGGATACATTTTTCATATTCCCCGACACTTCCGCAGTGATACTTCCCGTCATTTTTGTATCGCTGAAATTATAGACATTTAATGCTATGGTATAATTTTGACCGCGTTCTATGCGGTATTGCGCGTTTTCCGTTTTTTTCGTTTTCCAATTTTGCTTTAATACCACACGCTGCGCATCAGTCAATTCTTTCACATTAATTTCATCATATTCCGGAAATCTTTTCGTAAAATAGTTTCCCTGCGTAGTTCCTTGAAACTTAATCATTACCGGATAAGTTGTGACCGGGATATTGATCTTTTTGTTGACCTCACTGTACCGAATCGGCGAGCTGTCACCGACAAGATTGATAATTTGTACATCCGATTCCGTATTAAACTGAACGTAATCGGTTTTATCCTCTGTATTCCATAGAATCGCCGTATCATTTTCTCCGTCCGAAAACATATATCCTATGCAGGATTGCGGCTTTTCTTTCAATTCCCCCAACAGCTTCCCCTCGCCAAGATAATAGGTTAACGCCGAAATTGCACTGTATGCGGCATATGGCATATCATTTCCGCTGAATATTCCGAACTCTCTGCCGTTTTCGATATAATGCCGCGCCAAAAACCAAAAATGTTTATCCGTTCCGCCGCGTGCGATGGATTCCACTGCCGAGGTCACGACATACTTTGCCTGGATTGGCATACATTCATCTGTGATTGTTTCATTCTCATCAATCTCACAGCTGATTCCTGCCTCCGATACCCATACCGGTTTTCCGCCGCCATACACAGTCGAAAGCTCTCTCGCATTCAGCACCGGATCGGACGGAAATCGGTTATACTCACTGCTCTGCGCATAACGATGGGAATGAAGATTAAAATTATCCGCATATGCCATCACGCCGTTTTGCATAAACACCTCAGAAAATGATGTATTCCAATTGCAAAGTCCCCCAAAGGTTTTTACAGTCTCTGCCCCGGAATCAATAATACCGATTGCCCTTGCCTTATAATATGATGCAGCCTCATCCGGAGTCACACTTTCATCAGAATCCGCTTCATTGACCGATTCCCATATTTTCACGCGTTCTCCGTAATATTCTGCATTCTTTTTGGCTTTATTATAGGTAGTAAATAAATTTTCACCATAATGAATAGACTGATTTCTTGCCAGCATCTGCATGACACGAATCCCATGATTGAAAAGCGCTTCCGTCTGTTCTTCAATATTCGCATCATAATCGGCATCATCATAATCTGACATTCTTTCCCGAACCGTATCTATGCCTGCCATACTCAGTACCTTTGCATAAGCCTCACGCTTTTCTTTGTTCCAATCCATGTACTGCCCTGCCTGATCAATCGCAAAACGGTTTTTGACGTTTTTTCGCAGGGACATCGGCTCTGATACAGAAAAAGCGCAATAATCTTCCTTTTCTTTGTCGAATTCATAAAATCTTACCCTATACCATCCGGTTGCAAATTTCCCCAAGCAGACGGTTTTGCTGTCTGCCGTTCGTTCAAGCAACAGCTCTCCGCTTTTCTTTACCTTGTTCCATACATCGGAAATGGTATATTGAATCGAGGTGTCTTGATCGGATTGATAGAAAATTGTAAAGCTTACTTCTTCTCCGGCTTCAAAAACGCCCAGACTCTCCGCCGGCTCAATTCCGGAAAATTCACATTCCGCAAAAGCGGCTGTATATCCCGAACAGGCAGCAAAGAGCATTGCCGCAATCATAAACAGTTTAAATTTCATAATATTCTCTCCGACTTATTTTTTATAGATCATTGCCAGACTCAATCAAATGAAATTTCAAATAAAAATTGTATTTTACAATCATCTTGATTGTTATAGGTAATTGCAAAACTCCGCTGCCTGAATACCGCAGCAGAAATTTTACAATTACCACCTATGAATAGGATTATTTTGCTTCCACACCCCGAATCAGTGGATACATATCCATCCAAACGTAAATTTTAATTGCTTGAATATTTTGATAATTTTCCAGTATTTCACTAACCGCTTCTGTCTTGCCTGCCGCAAGATTTGTTATATTGTGCTTCTTGACCGATACCAATACTCCGGTATTGTCATACCCGGCAACATAAACCTCTGCCGAATCCAAGTCTACAATACTTTTCACATTAAACGAAACTGTTCCGTTATCATTTCGAATTTCGCCGATTGAAACCATCTGTTCTTCGCCCTCAACCGTTATATTTTGTTTGAGAACAACTTCTTCCGAATTAACATTGGCTCTGATTGCAACCGTGATTTCCGAAGTTCCCGGTGAAACTGCCGTAATCATTCCGTTTCCATCGACTTCCGCCACCGCTTCATTGCTTGATTTATATGTAATCTGATATACTTTATCCGCAGTAACAAATTCCGCACCGTCCATGATGCTGATTTCCGCCGTGTCACCCACTTTAAATTCCGTCTGCATTACCAACTCCGGCGACTGTAATTCCGCATTCGCTTTGGTAAAATCAATATAGTCGATACCATAATATATTCCCTCATTATATGCCGCTGATCTCGGCTTTACGCTGAAAGTGATGATATTTAGACCCTTGTTGATTTCTATCGGTGTGGTTCTCAGCATATCTGCATTTCTGAATCCGTCATTTCCGCCTTGAATGGCAAGTCTTGTATAAGACGCCGGATCTTCCGTCTCTCCCCCGTTCAGCTGAATATATACCGGACTCAGCCATACTGCCCAAGCTTGACTCGCGATCCCCATCCGGAAGTTTACTGTCTTTTTCTCATCAGACATAAAAGCCAGGGATACGGTATCCGACTTTAACGCGGCATTTTTTACAACCGCACTTGCCCCGTTGCTTGCCACATCCAGTTTATTAACGCTCATTCCAACCTGCTCAGCATAATCCTCCATCTCAATTCTTCCGCTTTCGGGAATGGAGGATATGGAATCGGCATTTTGCACCTTAATCAAATCAATATAATCAACCGAATAGAAAACTCCTCCGGCAGTTCTTGCACCGGCTTTAAGGCTAATTGTGTTCTCACCCGATTGTAAATGCAATGTTGTCTGTCTTGTCATTCTTGCACATCTGAGTCCATCAGAAGAATCTTTAATGATTCCCGATTTTTCATATCCGCCGAGATCTTCATATGCACTTCCGTTAAATGAAATTGAAAGCGGACTCAGCCATTCTGCCCATGCGGCGCATCCGGCGCGAACCGCTACGGCATAATCGCCTTCTTCCGCCACCTTAACGGTTACGGACACTTCATCCTCAGTTGCATCTGCAATCTGCTTGACTGCCGAGATTCCGGTACTCGGCGATTCCTGAGTGCGCTTTACCGCACCCCATTTCGTCACATAATCCTCTGCTTCAATTCTGCCGTTTTCAGCCAACTCTCTAATCGTATTCAAACACTCTAAATTAAGATAGTCCAATGAATAATAGACTCCGCCTGCCGCACGCGCCGACGCTTTAATGATAATGGTGTTTTCACCCTTATGAAGGCTGATCGCATCGGGTCTTGTAAATAGTGCGGTTCCGAAGGTAGTAACATCCTTCGAGTAATCTGTTCTGTTGTAACCTGCGAGAGATTCATATGCTCCGCCGTTTACGGATACCGAAAGCGGACTCAGCCATGCTAAATAGGAAGAACATCCTGCCGCTACCCCCAGAGAATAGGACGCATCCTCGTCAACATTCAACTTCACCGTAAACAACTCTTCCGTTTTATTCTTATCGCCTGTTTTTGCGATTTGAGAATTGGAAGCCGTTGTTTGCCACTGGGTTGCCGTTCCGTTATCGGTCGCATAATTTTCCAACTCCACAATACCATTCGACGGAATTACATTTTTCGGGGTAAATACCGCCTTATCCAATGCCGCCACAATTTTGTTTCCATCCTGCGAGCGCTCTTTACAGGAGAAAGTCATGGTATTCTCTCCGGCATTTAGGTAAACCGATTCCGTTTTTGCAAAATCTGTTCTTATAAATGTACCGCTTGAATCCAATCTTCCCATTAATCTGTTTCCGGTATTCAAATCGCTGCTCTCACCGTTATTAATTGAATAATTAACGTTACTAAGCCATACCGTTGTTCCGGGGACATAACAAGCTGCAATCACATCCAAGGTGTAGTAGCCCGAAGCTGCAGCATTAAAGGTAACATTAAAATTTCTATAATCATCCTCTTGCGTCTTATCCGTGAAAATTTGTGCCCAGTCACCTGCCACCGTAAATCCCGCTGCTGCATTTGCTTCATTTGAAGCATATTTTTCAAATTCTACCGTAATAATATCTGCTGTGTTTACCGCTGAGCTGTCTTCCGCCATAACCGGCTGAAAACCCGTCAGCATAGATGTCGCTGTTAAAAGACCCACGATCCCGGTAAAGATTTTTAACCTCATTTTCTTTCTCATTTTCTTTTCCTCTCTTTCTTCTCTTCGCTTTTTACTCTTATCCGAAAAACGCTGCGCAGTTTTTCCTTTCTGATACCCCAATCATAGCATATCGGTCAAATCTTTTCAAGAACCTCCTTTTAAACGGGTATCATTTTTTATGATTTAAGTGGTACTAATATTTAAAACAGTATCATTTTTTACACTTGACATCGTCAATTTTGTGTGATATAATGGTATCCGTAAGATAAACATACATAAGTGGTTGCAAAATTAACGATTTAAACGGAACGGCTGATTCGTATAGAGAAACGGGAGGAGCTTTTGTAATGAATATTTTGAAATATCTGAAACGTCCAAAGCATATTATGTTTCTGTTAAAGCAAATCATCGTTCCTCTTCTGATTATGATTTTTGCTGTTTTAGTCATTGCCGGATATAGCTTTTTCAACAACAAAGCACAAATCCAATCCAATGCCTATTCGGCATTGAAATATTATTCCTATCATTGTGAGTCCGGCATATCCAACATTATCAACTCCGTCAATTTTCTTCAGAATGATACCGATTTTATCAACACACTGCAAAACACTTCCGGCGACATTTCTTCTCCGGTATTGTATTCGGTACGCTCTACGTTGAAAAATTTTGAAAATGTGCAGGATATTATTGACTCCGTGACGATTATAAACGCCTCCGGAAACTATGTTTTAACTTCAGACGGCAGGGAAAATTTTGATGAATATTTTTCAAAGAAATATTGCTACAAATCCTATAACAGTGTGTTTTGGAGGTCCATCAAATTTCTCTCCAATTCACAGCATCGCGTCTATGCGCCCTCATTGGTCACAGACAGCAGCGGAAACACAAAGAATATTATTCCGATCGCTTTCAAAAAAATAGACACTACGAATCTTTCATCCTTGCTTCTGGTGAATATTTCTCTTGACGCGCTTCTTAATGCTGATTATTCCGATAAGTACACATTAAAATCCGATATTTATGTATTGAATAAACTCAACGGAAACATTTTCAGCAAAGATTCACCCGAACAGCTTCTGTTTTCGGATAATGAAACGCTGTATAACCGGCTGATTGCCGGGGAGGAAACCTTTACATTAAGCTTGGACGGTTACGGAAAAAGCACCGTGGTTGCCGTTTCTGAATCCGACAGTCTGATCGGCTATACATACTTTGCCATTATCCCATTTAAAACCGTATTCGCAGAAGAACTTCCGTTTTTCCTGATTATATGTGCCATAATATTCTTCTTTTTCCTGTGGGCATTCTTTATTGCATACAGGAATACCATCAAAATATCAAAGCCGATTGAACAAATTGCAGATATTTTAAAGGCAAATTCGGGAAATGATCTTTTTGAAGACATTAAAAAGAGCTCTTTTGAGCTTTCACATCAAAACACACAGCTATCCGGCGTTCTGCCCTTTGCGATTGAAAGTTATCTGATGAACTATCTCAACTCAAACGAGCCGACCAATGCAAGTATTCCGGCATTTTTGAGGGATTCGCTCCCCTTTGAATATAATCTTTTCAAAGTAATAGTTCTGAAAATCCTGCCGACCGGACTGCTTTATAAAGATTTCAATGCGGATGAATTTTCAAATTTCAAAACCGGATTCTATGATATTGTGGAGCAGAGCTTTCAAAAAGAATATAATTGTATCTTTTTATCCGAAGAAAGCAACAGTCTTCAAATCATTTTCAACTTTGATGATGAAGGGCTTGTCAGCAATATAGAAACACGTATAAAAGAGTTGTATTCACTATTGGCTCATGATTCGCAGTACCTGATCTGCTATGCCGGAATCAGTGAGACGCATAAAGGCTTTGAGGGACTCAAAGACGCGCATACCGAAGCGCTGCAAAAGCTGCGCGTATATTCCTCATCGCCGCAGATCGACATTGAGAACCGCATTTTCTTTGATTTAAGCGCCAAAGACGAAAACGCCCTGTTTACGAAGCTCGTAAGCTCCACCGAAGACGAAATTCTCGCCGTTCTTGAGAATATCAATTCGAGGAACACCGCCATTGATTCACGTTCCAAAAAGCAATTGTATATTCAGATTTTGAACATCGTTTTCCGTGTAATGCGTTTAAAGGGCGTTCCGTTTGAAGAAAACAAGTTTGACTTTGAGGTATTTTCAGACCTTATAACAAAAAACGAAAATGAGATATACAACCAAATCTTAACGCTTGTCCATAGAATTGCTGCAGTGCAGTCATCTACAGGAACGATCTCGGGCGATGATAAGCTCATAAAATATCTGAACCAAAATTTCACCAATGTAGATTTATCACTGGACTCCATCGCCTCGGAATTTAACACCACGCCAAGCTATGTATCCGCAGTCATTAAGCAGAAGTTGGGAATTAATTTTTCAAAATACATCTCTAATCTGCGCATAACCGAGGCAATGCGTCTGCTTGAGGAAACAAAGAAACCCATTTCCGACATTCTTGTTGAATCCGGATTCAATTCAAAACAGGCATTTTACAGAACCTTTAAATCCATAGCCGGTATGACCCCAAGCGAATACCGCGTTTCAAAGAAAAAATAAAAAAGACCCCTGCGGCTCCGAGTATCCGTCCGCAGGGTTCTTTTATATTTGTACTGTCATTCCATCATATGCCGCACCGATATTCAAGCTTTCCAACCGCTTTTCCACCTCAGTCTGCGTACCGTGCAACCCATATGCCAAATGTGAAATCAGAATTTTTCCATCCTCTTTCAGAACCTTTGTATTCCTGACTGTTTCTGTCATAAGCTCCACCATCTTTAAATTGTTATGCTCAAAAATCCGATAATCGCCGTAATCATCACCAAGTGTTCCGTCAAACACCATCAAATCATATTGAAAATCGCGCATATAATACCATGAATCCCGTCTTATCCATGCACCGTCACAACCGTAAAAGAAACGCTTTCCCTCTTTTTCTATAATATAATGCAGCGCTTGTTCATTTTCTATATCCGTTCCGTGATTTGCCGGAACTGCCGTAACCGTATATCCGTTGATTTTCATCGGCTGAAAACATGAAACACAGCATATTTCTAAATTTTTCACATTTCTCACCGCCGAAGCAGCATGTTCCTCGCAATAAAGAATACTCTTTTTCTCAGCGCACAAGCTTTGCAGATTTTCAATATCCAGATGATCCCCATGCGAATGAGTCAACAAAATCACCTCGGTATTATCAAATAAATGATGATACCCAAAGTCCTCTGCAAATCCGAAAATATGCCTCCCCGGATCAATCAGTAAAGCGTCATCTGCCATAACAGATGAAAATCTGCGATATTCTTTTGTTCCTCTCAGGGAATCCGGCCAATTGGACGCTCCCGTTCCCAAAAATCTGATGTTCATTGTAATCTCCCTTTCATCGCCGTAAAATAGACGTTTTATGTTATTGCTCTCTCTATATACCGTTATTTTTCATAGTCCAGACAGTTTTCCTGGAATTTTTTATTCGCCTCATGGATCACCGCCGCACAATCTGCATTTTTATTTTCCAATACCATCACGATACACTCATCCAAAATCTTATAAAGCTCCTGCGTACAAACCGGTTCCTCCAGTCTATACTCCACATCCGAAGCATTATTGAAAGACCGAACACAATCCAAATTTACATTACTGTACTTTTTCACCATCTCATCTTCAAAACTGCTGTTCATCGCAGAATCGTTCCAAAGCTGCATACCGGTCAAACCGATAATGCCATCGTTATTTTCCGATTTTTGCCTGTACTTGCTTTCTATATCTTCCTTTTCCCTTGCCGAATTTGTTAAATATCCCTTATCATACATCAGCCATTCAAAGGCAAGCTTTTTTTGTTTTTCACTGTAATTGGGGTTGATGCCATAATATCCTCCGCCCACCATAGTCACTCTTCCGGCAGGTCCTTTCGGCATTTTTGCCATTCCTATATTTTGAGGATTGATAATACCGTTTTTAACCGCCCGATCAAGCTGCACACTTTGCGCAAACGCCATTGCCGCCTCATTTTCACCCAGCATCATGCACACATCATCATTTCCGATATTGGTTTCAACCTGTATTGTTCCGTCCTCCCAACGCATATCCTTAATCAGCTGCAAAGCTTGCACACATTCCTTCGTATCAAACATCGCTTTCCATTTTCCATTCTCTTTTTTCATAAAATCAACACCGTAATTCCATGCAAGCGTCGTAAAATTCCATCCGCCAAACCGTTCTTTTGCCGGAAAAACAAACCCGTATTTCCCGGTTTTCTCTTTGATAAGCTTTGCCGTTTTCCTCAATTCTTCGAAGCTGTCCGGCGCTTTGGGAATCCCGTTTTCATCCACCAATCCCGCTTCTTTAAACAACGGAACATTGATATATAACCCCATTGAATAAATCGTCCTGGGAACAAAATAGACTTTTCCATCCCTTGAAATATTCTCCATAATAAAATCATTAATGCGGTTATAGATGTTGTACTCCTTTAATTCCTGTGTAATATCCGCCGCATACCCTGCGCCAATCAGCGCCTGCGCTTCTGTAAAATGGGTTTCATAAATTCCCGGCAAGGTATTTTTTTCTACCATTTCCGCAAAAGTATTCGGATCATACCTCCATTTTACAGGAAGAATTTTCACACCCGGATGCTTGCTTTCAAACATTTCTATATGGGATTCAATTGTATTTTCGTCCGGCAAATACCCAACCGTAATTACTGTATTCCGATCGGTATTTGCAAGGCAGCCTGCCAGACACCCCACCACCATCGCCAACACCAATATGTATTTTATTTGTTTTTTCACGGCAATCCTCCAAAGTAATTTTTATAATCTCTTAAATCTATTATAACATTGATTCCTGTTTTTTCAACTGACACTTCTTTCAATAGTATCGGTTTTTATGATTTTTGTGTACTTTTTCTTTAAAAAGTATCATTTTTTATGATAAATTGTATCGTGTATTCTCAAGCAACCGTCCCAGTGAATCAAAAACTTCTATGGCAACCATCAATGCGTAATTGCAAAACATGTGATGTCTTAAATGAAAATTCATCTGTTTTTCGGTTTATGGAGGCGAGTTCCGTGCAGCATAGCGGATATTTGAGCCGAATGAAAAACAAATGAATTTTCCTGTCACCATCGCTCATAACCCCATTTTCCATAAACCTATAGATCATAATATAATTTATACTGGACAATTTCATATTTTTATGGTAAAATATATAAACAATGTGAATGTACTGTTGTAAGTTTCATATATTCTGTACGTCTGCGTTATAATATATGAATCTTACCATCGTGAATCTGAAATCTTGCGAAAGGAATTTAAGATAATCCAATGAAAATAAGAGGTTATGTATCCATTCTTGCCGAGGTTGCGCTGATTGCGGCGGTGATCGGTTCTATTGCAGCCGGAGGTTGCACCTTCGGTACAGACGAAAATGCCGATGAACAGCTGCCGATCGCCAGCGTTACAAAAATCATGACGATGCTTTTGATTGCCGAAGCGGTCGACAACGGAAAAATCACATTAGAGGATATGGTTCCGGTCAGCGAAAATGCGATGAGCTACGGCGGTTCAACCATGTTTTTGGAAGCGGACGAGAAAATTCTGAAACAGTACGTGAGCAGAATAGAGAAGTCGGAAGCGGAAACAGTTCAGAAAATGCTCAAAACAAAAACGCTCAAAGAGCTGATAACGTTGATAGCACAGAACATGATAGCACAGTCGCAGAAAGAAGAAAACCAAGAAAGCATAAGGTAAAACAGCTTACTGACAGTGTATTCGAGCAGTACGAAGTACAGCCGCTTACTGTCAAAGGTGCAAAACCGCATCCGGCACGCGTCAGCGAAAGTGCTGCTATGAGTACGGTTTCTATGCCGCCGCTTACTTACAAGCCTACATTTGACAAAAAAATAATCGAGGGCGGAGTATTATCCGATGTTCAGCTTGAAGCCGTATCATATGCCGGGCAAGCTCATGAACAGGTATTGCCTGACGGCTCGACAAGAGGCTTCTTTCTCGGTGATGGTACAGGCATAGGAAAAGGCAGAACAATATCCGGAGTTATTCTTGATAACTTCAACAAGGGACGTAAAAAAGCAATTTGGATAAGCGAAAACACAAAGCTTGCAAAGGACGCGGAAAGAGATATAACGGCTTTGTTCGGTGATAAAAATGTACTACACATATTTGAGGGCGGTAAAAAAACTGAAAAATCACTCGATTTTGACGAAGGTATATTATTTACCACATACAGCGCCGTTTCAAAAGGCTATGACAAAGAGGGGTCAAACCTCGAAAAAATTGTCAACTGGCTTGGCAAGGACTTTGACGGCGTTATAGCATTTGACGAAGCCCATAACATGAAAAATACAGGTCTTTCACAAGGGCGCAGAGGTAGAGTTCAAGCGAGCGGATATTCTTTAGCAGGGCTTGAGCTTCAGAAGCTGCTCCCGAAAGCAAGGGTTATTTATTCGTCAGCAACGGGCGCAACAGAGGTTGAAAACCTTGTATATGCCGACAGACTCGGTTTATGGGGCGAGGGGACACCGTTTGTAAGCAACAAGGACTTTGTTTCCAAAATAAAATCGGGCGGCATTGCAGCTATGGAAGTTGTTGCAAGTGACATGAAGAGTAACGGAGTATATTTGTCAAGAAATATAAGCTATGATGATGTTGAATACACAAAGGTTATACACAGGCTAACAAAGCAGCAGACAGAAGTTTATGACGAGGTTGCAAGAGCATGGCAAATTGTACTCGAAAACCTTGAAGAAGCTTTAAAGGAAACAAATCAGATTAAGGACGGCAATGCTAAAGGCAGAGCTGTAGGAGCTTTTTGGAGTTCACAGCAAAGATTTTTCAATCAGATTATCACAGCTATGCAGGCTCCTACCGTTATAGAGGACATTCAAAAGCAGCTTGATGAAGGTAAATCATGTGTAATACAGCTTACAAGCACAAACGAAGCTTCACAAAAGCGAGAGTTTGAACGCATACAAGAAAACGGTCTTGACCTTGAAGACTTTGACCTCACTCCGCGCCAAATGCTCATGGACTACATAGAAAAAAGCTTCCCGGTACAGCAGTATGAAAATTACAAAGATGATAACGGCAACATTAAGAGCAAGCCCGTATATGACAGTCAAGGCGCACCGGTTATAAATCGTGAAGCTGTTAAAATGCGTGAGCAGTTGCTCGACAAACTCGGAAGCATAAAAGTACCCGACTCCCCTATTGATATGATTATAAGTCATTTCGGGTCTGATATGGTCGCAGAAAATACAGGCAGAAGCAAAAGAGTTATAACAAAGGACGGAAAGCATATAGTAGAGCCTCTTTCAAAAACAAAAGCTCTTGCAGATGTTGAAGCATTCCAAAACGGTCAAAAGCGAATCATAATATTCTCGAAAGCCGGAGGAACAGGCAAAAGCTATCACGCTGACAAATCGGCAAAAAATCAGCAGCAGAGGGTACATTATTTGTTCGAGCCGGGCTGGCAGGCTGATATTGCCGTTCAAGGTTTCGGACGTTCACACAGAAGCAATCAGGCTGTTGCGCCGATATTCAAGCTTGTTTCTACAGACCTAAAAGGACAGGCAAGATTTATGTCGACAATCGCCAAAAGACTTGCACAGCTCGGAGCTATTACAAAAGGTCAAAGAAGCGCTGGAAGTCAGGGCTTTTTCAGCGACAGTGATAACCTCGAAAATGGTGTATCGGCTGATACGCTTGCAAATTATTTTCATGATTTGGTTTTAGGAAAAGTTCCAGGCATTCCGGACGGAGAGCTTATACTTAAAAAGCTTGGTCTGAAAGATAAAATTCTTGACGAATATGGAAGAATACGCGTCGGCGCAAACGAGCTTAGGGATGTTGTTAAATTCCTGAACAGAATACTCGTGCTTGAAGTAAGAGTTCAGAACGATGTGTTTAATGGATATTTTAATAAGCTTCAGGAAGCAACCGAAGCGGCAATCGCAAATGGTACACTTGACAGGGGTCTTGAAAATTATAAAGCAGACCATGTAATTGTGAACGAAAGCAAGGTTGTAAAAGAAGATAAGAAAACAAAGGCTACTACAACATATTACAATCTTACCGCGAAGCACAAGATAAAGCCCACAAAATTTTCGGATTTAGACACTCAACTGCCGGGCTTTCAAGGATTTTTCAAGAACAAAAACACCGGTGTTGTCAGAGCTGTTTGGAAAAGCGGTTCAAGAACAAATGTAAGTGGCATTGTAAGTGATAATTTCAGACTTGTGGGGGCTGATAAAAAACAATATATACCTGAGCAGCGTTTGTACACCGGATGGGATAAAATATCAACCGAAGAAGCAAAGACGGCTTGGGACAAAGAAGTTGCGGAGCTCCCCGAATTTCGTGAGGAAAAGCTGCACCTATTGAAAGGCAACTTGCTATCCGTATGGGATAAGCTCCCATCGCAGGGCGTAAGAGTTTACAGAGTGCTTACAGATGACGGAGAAATGCTTGTAGGAAGAATAATTCCCGAAAACGATATTGACGGCACACTTTTAAGGCTCGGAGCTGAAAGAACAAAGCCGAAGATAAGTGTAAGTGATATTATATCAAACATTAAATCCGGAAATACAATTGTTCTTGATAATGACTGGAAGCTCATGCAGCGCAGAGTTTCAGGTGAGCAAAGAATAGAATTAACCGGTCCGAATTATTTGAACACGGAAGCACTTCAAAAGAAAGGCGTATTTACTGAGCGCATTAGCTATCAGACAAGATACTTTGTTCCGGTTAATACAAATACTGAAAAAATAATAAATGACTTACTCGAAATTTCCCCCGTTTTACGTGTGGAAAACGAGAAATATTCTATGACGGAAAGTGAGGATTTCTCAAATGGGCAAACAGGAAGCGGTATATTATCTGGAAACAGCGGACGGGAATTTAATGCGAGTACCCGAAAGCAAATTAAACGAGTTTCAAACTATAAACGAAAGCCTGAGGGCAAAACTTCGGCAGAACGCAAAGAAACAGCAAAAGAACTCGTTGAAAAAGGTTATACGGAAAAAATAATCAACGGCAACCATAAATACACTCTCATCAAAGATGACGGGTAAAATGACGATATGCGGTCGATTATTTCGGAAGCAAAAGCATACGGAAAAGAAGTCGGTTTCTTTGTCGGCAATGCGATAAGGAAATTCGACAGACAGCGGAATTTTAAAATTGACGGCATAAAATTATCCGACAACAAAATTCTAATACGGTATGATGGTGCTTATTCCCCACAATCCTTACTCATGCATGAGCTTGTTCATACTGAATGGAATAATCCCGAAATGCAAAAAGCTAAGGACGTAATACTTTCGGATTTGTCAGAAAGCGAAAAATAAAAAATCCTGCAAATTGGCAGATATAAGGATTATATGACCTTGTATCATGGCGATACCGATGCGGTATGGGAAGAATTAATTGCTGATGTTTTTGCCGGTATAAATAATTATGCCGATGATTATATTGACACAGCGGTTGATTATTGGTATAATGATAAGGTAATAGACAGATACAATCCATCAGAATATATTAAGAGTATGGACACAGGCAGTAATGAAACGGTGCTTGATAATGTCGGTTTTGGTAATGAGTATTCGTTGAGCGATAATGACTTTAGCATTCCTTATAATGAAAAAAGACAGCTTGACGATTATGTATTACGAAAAAATCATAGCAGTAAAACATTAAAAAAGCTTGACTGCAAAGAAATCGGAAACAATTTTTACATTTGGGAAAACAACAGTAAAACCGATTATACTGTTATAGACAGTATGCAGATAACCGGCAATGAGGAAATTATAAACGAATTAAGGAGCGAAATTATAAATGGCAATTACAGAAGCGCAAAAAGATTTAGTAGCTGGTCTGCTGACATTCGGAGTAGAAGAGGAAGCAGTACCATACTTGGTAGCAGGGCTGAAAGAACCTCAACATACGGAAGCGATGATAGACTTTCTGTTAGACAATCCGAAAGCAACACGAGAGGATATTCTTCGGAAAGTAGTGCAGATAAGAAATTCAAGTACGTTCTAAATTTCTATGAAAGCGATGCGGAAAAATTAACACCCGAACGCAAAAAAACAATTTTTGAACAGTATAATAAAGACCGTGTCGGTATTGAAAAGCCTACATTAAAACAAGTGTGGGGTGAACGCGCGGAGTGGGTTGCTCATAATACAACAAGAGTATTTCCGAATATCCCTGAACGTGGCGAAAAAGGTACGTTTTTTGCAGAGTTCTGCAAAAGTATGATACAGTGGAAAAGCCTGCCGACAACTGCTTCATTTATGGTACAAGATAAACTAAACAAAATGACAGAAGGGCTAACTCCCGATGAATTCAAAACCTTTTCGGAGCTTGTATATTTCCTTGATTTGCAGGAAGAAGCGCAAATCCAAAAAGAAAGCGGATATGACGAAATTCTTCTGCCGAACGAAATCACACCGAAAGAGGTTGACGAAATCGTTAATGTTTTGAATGACGAAGCTACGGACAATGTCCAGCAAGCACTTGCGAAACGTCAGAACATTTGGAAAGCGTTGAAGTCACAGTACATTGACCTTAACCGCTATATCGGTTTTGACACAGACGGGAAATTCAAGCGCAAGAACTATTATCATCATCAAGTTATTGATTATATGAACAAAAGTTCAAGCGGCACAGGTAATCGCGAAATCGGTATTAAGGCCGGACGCGGTTGGCTGAAAAAGCGACAAGGCTCCACAAAAGCTATTAACACTGACTTTTTGGCAGTTGAATATAAGTCTATGCTCCAGATGCAGTATGATGTGTATATTGCCGAAACGCTCGGTAAGATAAAACAAAAATATGACATCAAGCCGCAACTTGAAAAGGAAGCATTTAGGCATAATAAAAAAGCCTTGAACGATATAATCCAAAAAGAATGTACCGGTAAAGACGGAAATGTTATGCTTGACAGCAAGGGTAAACCCGACAGTGAAACATACCGCAAGCAAAAGTGGTATAACGCTCGTATTATGTGGGGCTTTAGCGGATTGTTTGATTTGGCTGAACGCGGGGAACTTTCCAACTATAACGGAAAATACACCAAAGTTGTTAAAGCACTCAAAAATCATGATTTAAACATAAACGGACTTTATAAATATGTTGGGATTATAGCAAACACAGATTTGCCGGATAACGCAACGGCTGCTCAAGAACAAGCAGTACAGAGTGCAAGAACGATACTTAAATACACGGCACAGAAAAATAGATGGATAAAAGAACTTCTTGCAGACGATTATCAGACATGGGAAACAATTGCAAAATCAATGAGCGATACGCATACCATACATCAGCCCAGACGTGGTAATTACTTCTATACCAAAACAGTACTTGACGAGGACGCTTTTAATAAAGCTCATGAGGATATGGTTTTGTCTTTGGTATCCGGCGAGGTTGATTTGAATAATGTAGATGTGGCAAAATTGTTTGAACAGTATTCTGATACGGTAAAACTTACGGGCGCGGCTTATGAACAATGGGTGCTACCGAAAGAAAATTGGGCTCTATAATAAATGTTGGGGTCTAAAAAAATTTACAAAATAAACGAGCATATCAGCTCGAAATCCTGTATAA
>CAKSPW010000019.1 GCA_934486495.1 uncultured Clostridia bacterium | reverse complement strand
TAAGAGGACAAAGGAAATTAACAATCATCGGCTTTTACCGCTTAAAATATACATAAGCGCACAAAACGGGCGTCAGTATTTAATAGCGTACAATCTTAAGGAAAACCGAATTTGCTCATACAGAATCGACTACCTTGCAAATATTGTACAGTGCGAGGAAAACGAAAACTTTGACGCTATAAGAAGAAAGCTCGAAAGCATGGACTCGCATATGTGGGGCGTAAATTACAGAAGAAAGATCGAGCACGTGGAATTTACAATAAAGGTCGGAGAAAACGAGGGATATATAGCAGACAGACTCGAAAGGGAGAAAAGATGCGGAAGCGTCGAAAAGCTTGACGATAATCATTATAAATTCATTGCAGATGTGTGCGACATTCAGGAAATGATTCCGTGGATAAGAACATTTATAGGACGAATTACAAAGCTTAACTTTTCAGACAGAACACTTGAGAATAAGTTTAAAAGCGACATTAAGCTGATGTATGAAATGTATAATCTCGAATGGGGGGACAAGCGATGATTTTCAGTGAATTATATTCGGCGTATTATAATGCTGTTGCAAAAATAATTACCGCCGCGCTTTCCGGCAAAATTACAGAGAAAGAATTGCCCGAATATGCCCGAAAGTATGCGTTTTCCGAAAGCGTTCTTACTATTTTGCCGTCGCTTAAGTCGGGGAAGTGGCCGCTCCTTTGTGATGATTTAACGCCTGTTTTGCATCATGAGCCGACTATGCCGCTGACAACTTTGGAAAAAAGATGGCTCAAAAGCATATCGGAAGACCCTCGCTTCAGGCTTTTCGGCGCAAAGCTTGACGGTCTTGATGATGTTGAGCCGCTTTTTACAAGGGATGACTACAAGGTATTTGACAGCTATGCGGACGGCGATAATTATGAGGACGAGTGCTATATAAAGAATTTCCGAACCGTATATTCGGCGATAAAAAACAACAAGCCCGTTAAAGTAGCCATGCTGAACAGGCATAAAGTACCGGTTAAAGTGCGTTTTTATCCGAAAGGATTTGAATATTCGGCAAAGGACGATAAGATTAGAATTATTGCCGACGGCTGTAAATTCAGATACTTTAACTTAGGCAGAATAATATCGTGCAGTATATATGACGGAAACGGTAAATGGACGGAAAAACCCGAGCCTCATAAAGAGTGTAACTTAACGCTTCTTATAAAAAACGAGCGCAACGCCTTAGAACGTGTTATGCTTCATTTTGCGCATTTTGAAAAGAGTGCAAAAAGGACCGATGATGATGAATACTACATATTGAACTTAAAGTATTATGCCGATGACGAAACAGAAATAGTTATAAGAGTGTTGTCGTTCGGACCGAACGTAAAGGTTTTATCCCCAGAAAGCTTTGTAAATTTAATAAAAGAAAGATTAAATCTTCAAATCGGCTGCGAGCTAAAATAAGTTCGCAGCTTTTTTTCCGTGAACTTTCCGAATATATCCTGTATAATATGACTTGTAAGATGCAAACAGCAAATATTATCTGCATTACCAAGCGATATGTATTATAGGCATCTTGAAAAGACGCAGTCAGCAATATGATTTTCTATATTAAAGTCCGTAGCGATTTTCGCAAGAGGCTTCTTGAAACGCGTCTTGTTTTAAGGCACTGACAGCAAATTGTATTTTAGATAATTAGCCGAAACAGCGGCACCTTGGGAGAAATACCCGAGGGTTTGCGGCAGCGCCGCACTGGAAATAATTGTGCCTTGAAAATACCGAGGAGCGACCGTATCAGCGGTCGCTCAAAATAAGGAGAGGAGCATTTTATGTTTACAATATACGGGAAATATTCGTCAGCTATTTGCTTTGCTTCTATAATAGAGCCTATTGCCGAGGAACAGATAAAGAGAATGTGTGACAGCTGCTTTACCGAGAATTCCAAAATCAGAATTATGCCTGATGTTCATGCGGGTAAGGGTTGCACGATAGGTACAACGATGACTGTTGCCGATAAAGCCGTTCCGAACGTGGTCGGTGTTGATATAGGCTGCGGAATGTACACTGTCAGGCTTGAGGACAGCGATATTGACTTTAAAAAGGTTGATGAGTCGGCATACTTTATTCCGAGCGGAAGAGAAATTTGGGACGGACGAACAGAGAGGTTTGACCTTACGTCGCTGCGCTGTTACAGAAGCCTTAAAAGGGCGAAATACTTAGAGCGAAGTCTCGGCACGCTCGGCGGCGGTAATCATTTTATTGAAATAGATAAATCTCAGGACGGAACAAATTATCTTGTAATACACTCGGGAAGCAGAAACCTCGGCAAGCAGGTTGCGGAGATTTATCAAAGTCTTGCGGTTGATTTGTGTTCGGGAAAGGAAGACTATTTCAAAAAAAGAAGCGAGATTATCGATACATACAAAAAGCAGGGGCGAAGAAGCGAAATTCAGTTTGTGCTTAAGCAATTGGATGCGGAGTGGATGGCAAAAGAGCCGTCGGAGCCTGAGGATTTATGTTATCTTTGGGGTACTTATTTTGAAGATTATTTGCACGATGTGGAGATATGCCAGCAATTTGCAAAGCGAAGCCGTGAAAAAATGGCGGAAATAATTTTGGAACGTACGCAAATGACGGCTGTATCGGCGTTTCACACCGTTCACAACTATATAAACACCGATGAAATGATTTTGAGGAAAGGTGCAATTTCCGCACACAAGGATGAGCTTGTTTTAATTCCGATTAATATGCGTGACGGCAGTATTCTTGCAAGGGGCAAGGGCAATCCGGAGTGGAATTATTCCGCACCTCATGGAGCCGGCAGACTTCTGTCACGTTCGGCTGCGCGCGAAAGCCTTAATTTGGACGATTATAAAAGCAGTATGGAGGGAATTTATACAACGTCCGTAAATGAAAAAACGCTTGATGAGTCGCCTATGGCATACAAGAGCATTGACGATATAATCGGCGATATTCAAGGTTCGGTTGATATAGTTGATATATTAAGGCCGACCTATAACTTTAAAGCGTCATATTAATTGCAGACTATTAAAAATCAATCACAAGCTATTTTCAGAGGAGGGGAAATTTATGTTGGATTATTTAAAACAGCAGGCAAACATAACACAAACCGAAAACGGAGCGGTATCATATAAAAGCACACAATCTTACTGCCTTGACCTTTTTGCGTCAATCGGTGCGGTAAGACGCTGCGATGAGAAGTATATAATTGCCGCTTTTGAAAAGGCTTATGCAGAAAATCCCGATATTGCGATGAAAATACTTTTTTTCGCCCGTGATATTCGCGGCGGACTCGGAGAAAGACGTGTATTTCGCATTATAATTAATCATCTTGCGAAACGCAATTCGTGCTCTATCAAAAAGAATATCCCGTACATATCGGAATACGGAAGATTTGACGATTTGATGAGTCTTATCAATACCCCGTGTGAGGATGCCGTAATTGACGTTATTCGCACTCATTTGAATCACGATACAAAGTCCTGCGACAATGTGTCGTTAATTGCAAAATGGCTGCCGTCAGTAAATGCGTCGAGCGAAAATACAAAAAAGCTTGCAAGACACATTGCACGCCGACTTAAGCTAAGCGACCGAGAGTATAGAATTATGCTTTCGGAGCTTAGACACAGAATAAAAATAATCGAAAACAATCTGCGTGTGTACGATTATACGTTTGACTATTCCAAAATTCCGTCAAAGGCACTTTTTAAGTACAAAAAAGCATTCATCAGAAACGATAACGAAAGGTACAATAAATTTTTAAATGACGTAATGTGCCAAAAGATAACCATGCATACCGATACGCTTATGCCGTATGAAATAGTGCGCTCATGTCTGGAAAGTACAGACGAGAGCGAGGAACTTTCGCTTGATGTTATGTGGAATAATTTAAAGGATTATGCCTCGGACGAAAACGCAATAGTCGTAATCGACGGCTCCGGCTCGATGTACTGGAACGCCTCGGAGCCTCTGCCGGCAACGGTTGCGCTGTCACTCGGAATATATTTTTCCGAAAGAAACAAGGGACATTTTAAAAATCATTTCATCACGTTTTCGTGCTGTCCTCAGCTTGTTGAAATAAAAGGCAATACGATTGCCGAAAAGGTAAGGTATTGCGAGCAGTTTAACGAATGTGCAAATACCGATATAGATAAGGTATTCTCCCTTATTTTAAACACGGCAATAATATATAATCTGCCGCCGGAGGAACTGCCGAAAAGATTATATATAGTATCAGATATGGAGTTTGATATATGCGCGGAAAACGCCGAAGCATCAAATTTTGATAACGCAAGGAAAGAGTTTGAGGAAAACGGATACACCTTGCCGGAGGTGATTTTCTGGAATGTTGCATTTCGCCGCAGCCATTACCCCGTCCGAAAAAACGAGCAGGGTGTGGCGCTTGTTTCGGGATGCACGCCGGAAATATTTGAAATGGCGACAGATCAAATAACAGATCCGTATGACTTCATGATAAAAACCGTGACAGCGGAACGCTATGCTCCTATATCCGCATAAAAAAGGCTGTTTAGAAGGTCAATCGACTTTTTAAACAGCCTTTTATTTGGATAAACATATTTTAAATTTGCAAATCAAGCCGTATTCCTGGATTTAAACAGATGCGATTGATGCACCGTAAAGATGACAAAGCAAAAATATTAAGAATTATCAATTGCGTGCATGAGTGTTTTTTTGACCGAACCCGTGCCGCTGTTTAATTCGTTAAAATAATTTACAACCTTTTTATCCATACCGACTTTAAAAAGATTCACTCCGAAAATACTCTCATCCTCAAGAAGTTCCTTAAGGTCGTCTGCCGACACACAATCACCGAGCTTTATTTTGCTCATATATGCGCACAGACTGTCAATTTTCGGGTCGGGGCTTATTTCAAACCTTTCTCCGCTGTCATCAATACCCAAAAGGTATCTGAGCCATGCGGCAAGAACAAGCGGGATATATTTAAGCTCGCTTTGACGTCCGAGCCGTGCGTATGCGGAAATTGTTTCACCGAAACGAACGGCAAGCTTTTGCGATGTGTCGGTTGCAATTCTCTGCGGCGTATCGGGCATATACGGGTTTGATATTCGTCTTGTAATGCAATCGTTTAAAAAATCCTTTGGCGACAATATTTTAGGATTTGTACAAACGGGCAGTCCCTCGTCATATCCTATTTTTTCGCAAAGCTTTTTAAGATACGGATTTTCCATTTCTTTTGCGATAAGCGTATACCCCATAAGACAGCCGAAAATCGCAAGTGCGGTATGAAGGGGGTTAAGACAGGTGCAAACCTTCATTTTTTCTGTTTTTTCAACAGTTTCTCTGTCGGTAAGGATAAATCCCGCTGCCGAAAAATCGGGGCGTCCGTTCGGGAAACTGTCCTCTATGACAAGATACTCGCATTCTTCGGCATTAACAAACGGTGCGATAAACGTATCTTTCTTTGTTCTGACAGGTGCAATATTTTTAAGACCGTCATTTTCAAGCATTTTTTCAATTTTCGGGTCGGGGCGAGGTGTGATTTTGTCAATCATTGTCCACGGAAAAGATACTTTATCTTTTATGTACTCGCAAAATCCAGAATTGTCTTTTTCCCGGTGCCGTGCAAAATCCATAACGGCATCAAACAGTCTGTCACCGTTATGCGAGCAGTTGTCCATGCTCACAAGCGCAAGCGGATATGCTCCGTTTTTGAATCTGTGCAGCAAAAGTGCGGTGAGCTTTCCCATGTAGCTTTTCGGATTCTTTTCGCCGAGTTCAAAGTCGCTTTTGACGTCATCGAAATATTCACCGCCTGCGTTTTTTAAATTATATCCCTTTTCCGTTATCGTAAATGTTGCAAGCTTTAGTGACGGTGACGCAAAAATTCTTTTGATTTCTTCAAAATCCTTATCCTCGGTGTCGGCCTTTAAAATTTCAGATATGCTTTCGATAACCGTTTTTTCTGCGTTTCCGTCAGCCTTAAGCGTAACAAGCACAGAGCAGTTGCTGTCCAAAACATCGGCGATTTCATAGTCGTAGCCTTCAATTGCAACAATACCTGTTTTAATTGCGCCTGCATCAAGCATTTTCTGAGCGCCGGCACAAATAAAGGCTCTGAAAATATTTCCTACCCCGAAATGAACCCATTCGGGAGATTTTTTTGTATTTTCAAGCATTTCCGCTCTGTTAAAGCTTGCCGTTTTATATCCCTTTTCTATCCATTTTGCCCTGTCCGTATTCATTTGACTTCATCCTTTCGACTTTTACAAATGGCTTCCCATAATCCGTTTAAGTATGCGCATCCGAGCGCTCTGTCATATAATCCGTAGCCCGGCATTGCAACCTCGCCCCAAATCATTCTGCCATGGTCGGGGCGGATAGGGCCGTCAAAGCCTATATCATAAAGCGCCTTCATTATTTCATACATATCGAAGCTTCCGTCACTTGAAAGATGAGCCGCTTCTTCAAAATCGTCCTGAGAATTGAATTTAAGGTTTCTTACGTGCGCAAAATGTATTCTGCCCTTCAAAGACCTGATCATGTCGGGAAGGTCATTTTCAAGGTTTGTTCCGTACGAGCCGGAGCAGAACGTTACGCCGTTATGAACATCGTCAACCATTTTCATCATCCGCAAAATATTTTTCTTGTTTATGATAATTCTCGGGAGACCGAATACGCTCCATGCCGGGTCGTCGGGATGTATTGCCATAAATATATCGTATTTGTTGCAGACAGGCATAATTTTTTCAAGAAAGTATTTAAGATTATCAAAAAGCGCTTCATCGTCCACATTTGAGTAAAGGTCGAAAAGCTCTTTTATTTTTTCCATTCGTTCAGGCTCCCAGCCGGGCATAACCGTGCCGTTCATATCAGAGGAGATTGATGAAAACATCTTTTCGGGATTTATGGCATCTATTGCCGCCTTTGTGTATGCAAGTACAGTCGAGCCGTCGGGGCGCTTTCTTGCAAGCTCCGTTCTCGTCCAGTCGAAAACGGGCATAAAGTTGTAGCAAACCATATGTATATCCTCTTTACCTAAGTTTTCAAGAGTTTCTATATAGTTTTCGATATATTTATCACGGTCGGGAGTGCCTGATTTTATTGAGTCATGGACATTAACACTCTCTATACCGCTTATCTTCAGACCTGCGGCGGCAACCTCGTTTTTAAGTGCTTGTATATCCTCTCTTTTCCAAACCTCACCGGGCTTTGTTCCGTAAAGTGTTGTTATGACTCCCTTTACACCGGGTATTTGTCGTATTTGCTCAAGCGTTACGGTATCGTATTTGCTGCCGTACCAGCGCATAGTCATTTCCATGTATATCGCTCCTTTATAATTCTTCATCTTAAATTATAAAGCACGAAAAACAAATATAATATTAAACTATTAGCATAAACATTGAAAATATTGACTTATAAATAAAAGTCATGACCGCCGATTGTCTTATAGTACTTGCGATTTTTTGAAATCCATGAGCTTGACGCTGTTTTCGGATTGAAAAAATAAAGACAGTTTCCTATGATTGACTGATTTGCAAGAGAATCCTTTGCCGCCTCGACGGCTTTCGGTGTGGGCTCGTTATAAATCGTTCCGTTGGCAACAGGCTCAAACTGTACGGAATATTTTCTGTCAAAAATAACGCCGTAAATTGTGTTAGGAAATTCTTTGCTTTTTACACGGTTAAGTATTACATCTCCGACGGCAACCTGCCCCTCGTATTTCTCTCCGCCGCTTTCGGCATTGATTATTCTCGAAAGCCAATAAAGCTCATCGTGTGTAAATGTTTTGTCTATCGCACTTTCATTAACGTCATGGCCGATTTTTATTTCCACGTTTTTATAAAGTCCGTCCCATCCGACCTCGGCGCCGAACAGTTCGCAGATAAGCCTGACGGGGATAAATGCTCTGTCATCTTTTATAAACGCCCCGCTTTTTTCGGAAACGGTTACATTATCTTTCTTAATTTCCCCGCCGAGTGTGCTTATTTTTATCTCGGAGTCTGAAAGCACAACTGACGCTGCCTTTTCTTCATCATCCCATGTCGTTTCGGCACAAAGCGCATCGGCAACAGACCTTACGGGCGCATATGTAACTCCGCCCCTTATTACCGGTTCGGAGTGCGTTTTTATGTATTCTTCGTTTACACGTATGTCAATCGGAGCAGCTTCGCTGTGTGCGGCAAGCAGCATAGCAGAAACAATTGATGCCGCAAATAATAGCTTTTTCATAATCTTCAGTCCTTTCTTTTCGTTTAGAATACAATAATTCATAAGGATTTCTTTATAAAATCCGAATTATGAATCCCAAATTGTATTATAACCTATCCGATATGTAAATTTCAATACAAAATTTTTGGTGATTATTCTAAATTTTAATCAAATTACAAAAAAAGACTTGAATTTTAGACTGGTAAGAGTTACAATATATTATGTATTGGCAAATATGAAACCGCAAGGGCAGGCGGCTTGTGTTTGTTCAAAAAATCTCCGCCGACGGCGGATAAAATACTTTAAGGAGAAGATTTTATGGAAAAACTATTTAAGCTGAAGGAAAACGGCACTAACGTAAAGCGTGAAATTATTGCCGGAATTACAACCTTTCTTGCAATGGCTTACATTCTTGCGGTAAATCCGAGTATGCTCGGAACGGTTGAGGGTGCGACAAACGGCGGAATTTTTGTTGCAACAGCTGTTTCTGCGGCAATCGCTACTCTTTGTATGGCATTTTTCGCAAACTACCCGGTAGCTCTTGCATCGGGAATGGGTCTTAACGCATTTTTTGCATTTACCGTATGCGGAGTTATGGGATGCTCTTATGCCGTTGCACTTACGGCAATACTTGTTGAGGGTATAATATTTATTTTGCTTTCTCTTTGTAATTTCAGAGAGGCGCTCGTAAATCAGATACCTAAAAACCTTAAGTTCGGTATTACTGCCGGAATTGGCTTATTTATAACCATTATTGCACTTATAAACTCAGGCGTTACCGTAAACGACGAGTCTACACTTGTTTCGATCGGTAACTTTGCCGCACCGCAGTTCGTACTTTCAATAGTAGGACTTCTTATTATCGGTATACTTCATCACTATAAGGTGCCCGGTGACATTCTTATCGGTATCTTGGCTACATGGCTTCTCGGTATAATTGCAGAGCTTATCGGCTGGTACAAGGTTGACATTGAAGCAGGCGTTTATTCGCTTATTCCTTCATTCAGCGGACTCGGACTTGAAGCTCCGGCTATGTTTAAGTTTGACTTTACATACGTTGCAAAGAATTTGTCAAACTTCCTCGTTATCATGTTCACATTCCTCTTTACCGATATTTTCGATACTGTAGGAACTCTTATCGGTGTTGCAGAAAAAGGTAATCTTCTTAACGAAAAGGGTGAGCTTCCGCGCGCTAAGGGTGCTCTTCTTGCAGATGCTGTAGGTACGGTTGTAGGTGCTTGCATGGGTACATCAACTGTAACAAGCTACGTTGAATCAAGCGCAGGTGTTGCAGCAGGCGGAAGAACGGGTCTTACAGCTCTTACAACAGCTGTTCTCTTTATCCTTTCACTCGTGCTTGCTCCGATTTTCCTTGCAATACCTTCATTTGCAACAACACCGGCTATGCTCTTTGTCGGACTTCTTATGCTCAGTGCAATTAAGAACTTTGAATTTGACGGAGATATAGCAGACTCTGTCGGCGGCTTCATGGCTGTTATCTTCATGCCGTTCACATACTCAATTTCAAACGGTATCATGTTCGGTATGCTTTCATGGGTAATTCTTAAGATTTGCACAGGCAAGGTTAGGGATATTAAGCCTGTTATGTGGGTATCCACAGCTTTGTTTGTTCTCTATTTCATAACAAAGATTGTTACAGCATCGTAAGATTGAAAGGACTGACATTAAATGAACAGTTATCGTATTAAAATCGCCGGACTTGAGCGTGAACTGCCCCTTTGCAAAATTTCGGACGATATGTACATCGGAGCATTTATTATGTTCGGAGATGTTGAAATTACAAAAGCTGCGGCAAGCGAGCTTTTGAAAATCGCACCCGAGCATGATATAATGATTACAGCCGAATCAAAGGGAATACCGCTCTTGTACGAAATGGCAAGACAAGCGGGAGAAAATAACTATATCGTTGCCCGCAAAGCGAAAAAGCTTTACATGAAGGACGTTGTTTATACAGAAGTTGATTCTATAACAACCGAAAATGTTCAGCGCCTTTGCATAGGTCAGACGGAAATTGACGCAATCCGAGGAAAGCGTGTACTTATTGTCGATGACGTTATAAGCACAGGTGAATCGCTTGCGGCACTCGAAACGCTTGTAAAGCAGGTAGGCGGTACGGTTGTCGGCAGAATGGCTGTTCTTGCCGAGGGAGATGCAATTGACAGAGAGGATATTAAATATCTTGCACCTTTGCCGTTGTTCTCAAAAGACGGAACACCTATAAAATAAAAATGCGGACTTAATCCGAATTAACAAAAAAGAGGCTGTTTAAAGAGTCAACTGACTTTTTAAACAGCCTTTTTAATGGGGTTTATATATGAGTTTAAATAATTATCAATCAAGCCGCTTTAAAAAAAGAATTTGGTGCATTCGTGCATATTTATATTTACCGGCAAATGCGCCTTGCTTTTCGGATTGTTTATTTGACAATTAGTTTTGCATATATATTTTTTCAACGGTAAGCGGTGTGTACGCTATCAGCGTTTCACCGTCCAAATCCTCTTTATGCATATCTACCGCATTTATTTGGTGATTGTTGTAGGTATTATAATAGTAAATTCCTTTATCCGTGTTACAGCATGATGTGTACAGAGTAATTTCATATTTGTCTTCACCGAGTTTACAGCAGCCTCTTTGCTGGTCGACACTGCCGAGAATATGGAAAAACTGACTTACGCTTTCCGACTCCGAGCTCCCGGAAACAGAGTTCATTTTTACAAAAGCCGCACGCACGAAACGTGACTGTGAGGACAGGTCGCCCGGAAGTCCCATTGCTCCCATTCCACGGCTGTACTGATTGAGTGTGAGATTCTCTGAAAAAGTGTTTTCTCTGTTTTCGACTGCAAGGTGCATATAATTGTTCAGATTAAACATTTGATAATCAAACGGAGGATTGTTTGCAAGAACACCTACGGGATTATCATATACTCTAAGACCATCTTTTACCGATTCAAGCGTAATACATTCATCCTTATCGGCAATAAGCCAGTGGAGCTGTGCAAGCGGCAGATTTTCCGAAAACGGAACATCTGTAAGATTTATGCTTTTTAAAGCGTTTTTCGCATCTTTTACCGTGGCGCATTTCCCGAGAATATACGGAATCAACTCAAATTGAGCGATGTTATTCTTTCCGCTTTCGGACTTGTTGTAATGAGCATTGCCGACAAAATTAAGACCTGCAATTGCGAGTCCTTTTTCATTAACGGCATCATAATATAAAGGATAGTCACGCATAACGCACGCCATTCCGATAATTGCATAGTGACTTGTTATTTTTTCGCCGTTTCGTAATTCAAATTTATAATTCCTTGGTGTTATAACTACATTATCGCCGTATGATATTTCATAATCGAGCGTTCGTCCAAAATAAAAATCCTTCGTTTTATAAGTTGCTGCTGTACACATAATAACCTCCGTTCCGCTTACCGATTTGTCATTATAATACCGTTTGACAATTTGTCAATACGCTTTGTCGGATAGCTGTTTTCCGCTAATACATTTTGATGCCATGACGCAATGATTTTTCATATCTGCCCTAAATAATCTTACTTCGTATAATCCAAACGCACACAGAATTTGCTGTGTGCGTCCGGTAAAAATCTTTTATTTTGTTTCGAGCGTTCCGAGGCTTGCCGCCTTTAAATACGCATTGATAAATCCGTTTAAATCGCCGTCCATAACTGCGTTGATATTACCCATTTCAAAGCCTGTACGATGGTCTTTAACGAGATTATACGGATGGAAAACATACGAACGGATTTGGCTGCCCCAAGCAATTTCCTTTTGAACACCCTTGATATCCTCTATTTTTTCCTTTTGCTGCTGCTCTGCAATTTGTACGAGCTTTGATTTCAGCATTTTCATTGCATAATCTCTGTTTTGATGCTGTGAACGCTGTGTTTGGCACGCTACAACAACACCTGTCGGAATATGAGTAATTCTTACGGCGGAAGCCGTTTTATTAATATGCTGACCGCCTGCGCCGCTGGCATGGTAGGTATCTACTCTTAAATCCTCTTGTCTTATGTTTATTTCAATTTCATCGTCTATTTCCGGCATAACCTCAATAGATGCAAACGAGGTATGCCTTCTGCCCGACGCATCAAACGGAGAGATTCTTACCAAGCGGTGTACGCCTTTTTCTGACTTTAAATAACCGTATGCGTTAAGTCCGCTTATCATAACGGTTGCGCTTTTCATTCCGGCATCATCACCCGGGAGAGAGTCTATAACATCAAATGTAAATCCGTTTTTCTGCGCCCACATTTGATACATACGCATAAGCATTTCACACCAATCCTGAGCCTCCGTTCCGCCTGCTCCGGCGTGGAAGTCAAGGATTGCGTCGCATTTGTCATACTTTCCGGAAAGAAGGGTTTGAAGCATCATCTCGTCTAAATCCTTGTTGACTTTCTCAACCGCATCCTTTATCTCGGGGAGCATTGACTCATCGTTTTCCTCGTTCGCCATATCAATAAGCATGAGAGTGTCCTCTCTTAAGCTTTTAAGCTCCTCATACTTTCCGACTTTATCCTTAAGCTGCTTGATTTTTTGGAGAACCTTTTGACTGTTTTCCATATCGTCCCAAAACTCGGGCTGAGCGCTTTGCTCCTCAAGCTCTGCTATTTGCGCATTTGCTCCAGCGATGTCAAAGTGAATCCCTCAAATCCGTAATGTTTTTTTCAAGACCGTTGAGTTGAATTCTGTACTCATCGTATTCTAACATTTTAACACATCCTAACCGTTTTTTATATTTTCGGATATATTTTATTTATCCTTGCCGCAGCAATGCTTATATTTTCTTCCGCTGCCGCACGGACAAGGGTCGTTTCTTCCGACTTCCTTTTTAGCTCTTGCCGGCTGCTTTGCAAGAGAACCGTCACCGCCTGTATCGAGCGGCTTTGCAACCTGCTCACGTTCTATTTTAATTTTCGGCATAGCAAAGAGAATATATTTAACCGTATCACGCTTTATCGACTCGAGCATACCGTTATACAACTCACTGCCGACATTTCTGTACTCGACTACGGGGTCATGCTGACCGAATGCACGAAGTCCTATTTCACGTTTAACGTGCTCCATTTCATCAAGGTGATCCATCCAAAGATTATCAACCACACGAAGCATTATAACTCTTTCAAGCTCCGGCATATTTTCTCCGAATATTTCAGCCTGCTCGGACATACGTTTTTTGCCTATTTCCATAAGGCTGTCGTAAACGTCTGTTTTTGTTATCGTTTCCATTTCGTCATCGGTTATTTTAAACTCGCCGTTCGCTCTTAAAGTGCTGTTTGCAAACTCTGTCAGCGCGCGGATATTCCATTCCTCGGGAATATCGGAAATGCCGATATAATCATCAATTGCCGAATTAACGGTTGATTCCATCATGTTCATAATCGTGTCGTGAATATCCTCACCGTCAAGCACCATTTGACGCTGTCTGTAAATAATCTTTCGCTGCTCGTTCATAACCTCGTCATACTGAAGAACGTGCTTTCTCGAATCAAAGTTACGGCTTTCAAGATTCTTCTGGGCATTTTCTATTGCCTTTGTAAGCATATTTGCTTCAATTGCTTCATCCTCGGCAAGACCCATTTTTTCAACCATCGCCTTAACTCTGTCAGAGCCGAATATTCTCATAAGGTCGTCTTCGAGTGAAAGGAAGAATTTTGACGCACCCGGGTCACCCTGACGTCCGGCACGACCTCTGAGCTGATTGTCTATACGGCGCGACTCGTGTCTTTCGGTACCTATAATAAACAAACCGCCTGCTTTTTTTACTTCCTCCTGTTCGGGAGCAATGTCATTTTTGAATTTCTGGTAGTATTCCTGGAATTGGCGGCGAGCTTCTATAATTTCCTCATCGTCCGTTTCGCCGTAGCCTGTTGCCTCGGCAAGCATTTCATCGGTCATACCGTTTTTGATAAGCTCATGCTTTGCCATATATTCGGCATTACCGCCGAGAATAATATCGGTACCGCGGCCTGCCATGTTGGTTGCAATTGTAACCGCGCCTTTTTTACCTGCCTGTGCAACTATTTCAGCCTCTTTTTCATGGAATTTCGCATTTAAAACCTCGTGCTGTATTCCCTCACGCTTTAAAAGTGCCGAAAGCTGTTCGGATTTGTCAACGTTTACGGTACCTACAAGTACGGGCTGACCCTTTTCATGACATTCCTTAATCTGTCTTATGACAGCCATGTATTTTCCGCGTTCTGTTTTATAAACGCTGTCGTGCATATCAATTCTTGCAACGGGCTTGTTTGTCGGAACAGCTACGCAGTCGAGTGCATAAATCTCCTGGAACTCGTCCTCCTCGGTAAGTGCCGTACCCGTCATACCCGAAAGCTTTTTATAAAGTCTGAAATAGTTCTGGAACGTAATTGTAGCAAGCGTTCTGCTTTCGTTTTCAACCTTAACGCCTTCTTTTGCTTCTATTGCCTGATGAAGTCCGTCCGAGTATCTTCTGCCCGGCATAATACGTCCCGTAAATTCGTCAACTATCATAACCTGACCGTCTTTTACAACGTACTGCTTATCCCTGTGCATACAGCCGTTTGCCTGGAGAGCCTGATTGATGTGATGCTGAAGCTTCATGTTGTCCGGGTCTGAAAGGTTGTCCACACCAAAACCCTGCTCCGCCTTTTTAACACCTCTTGCGGTAAGCGTTGCCGTTTTGGCTTTTTCATCTACGATATAGTCAGCGTCAACGTCCTCGTCAAGCTCTTTATCGTCATGCTCTGTTACAACAAGCTTTTTAAGACGCTTAACAAACATATCCGCAACGGCATAAAGCTCGTTTGCACTCTGTCCCATACCGGAGATGATAAGCGGTGTTCTCGCCTCATCTATAAGTATCGAGTCAACCTCGTCGACAACAGCATAGTTATGACCGCGCTGAACCATTTCCTCTTTATGAACAACCATGTTGTCACGCAAATAATCAAAGCCGAGCTCGTTATTTGTTCCGTAGGTTATATCGCAGGCATAAGCCTCACGTCTTTCATCGTTATCTTTATCGTGAATGATAAGTCCGACACTCATTCCGAGGTATCTGTAAACCTTACCCATCCACTCACTGTCACGCTTTGCAAGATAGTCGTTTACGGTAACGATATGTACGCCGTCACCGGTAAGCGCATTAAGATATGCCGGGAGCGTGGAAACGAGAGTTTTACCTTCACCTGTTTTCATCTCGGCAATACGTCCCTGATGAAGTATAATTCCGCCGATAACCTGAACCCGGAAATGCTTCATGCCGAGAACTCTCCATGCCGCCTCACGCATTGTGGCAAATGCCTCCGGGAGCAGGTCGTCAAGAGTTTCGCCGTTTTTAAGTCTTTCCTTAAACTCAGCCGTTTTTCCTCTTAAATCATGATCAGAAAGCTTGGAAAACTCATCCTCAAGATTCATTACCTTATCAGCGATAGGTATAACTCTTTTAAGCTCCCTGTCGGAATATGTTCCGAAAATCTTTTCAAATAAACCCATTTCTCTATGTTCACCTCTGATTTTTCAATAGTATATAAATCCATACCCTACTATTATATCACACTTTAATTGAATTTACCACTGTTTTTTTAAATTTTACTATTTGTTCACATTTTCTTATTATTTGCCGCTGTCCTTTGTGCAATGTGATTTATTACAGCTGGTCGTCCGGGATTTGCTGAACATAACGGCCCGGTGAAACGCCGACGGTGTTTTTGAACGTTCGTATAAAATTCGCATAGTCGAAAAAACCGCAATTTAGCGCTGCTTCACTTACTGTTGCACCTTTTCTGAGCATTTTCTTTGCCTCGGTAATACGTCTTGAAATAACGTATTTTGTAACGGTTGTACCCAAATGGCTTTTAAAAAGACGGCACAGCTGATTGACCGACACAAACGAGTTTTTTGCTATAAGCTCAAGTGATAAATGTTCGGACAGATTTTTGTTTATATACTCCACGCTCTTTGACACCACACTGTGCTCCGATGCGTTTGGCACATATTTATATCCCTTTGCAAATTCGCTGTTAAGCTTTGCGAGCATCTGCACGACAACAGCGTCCTTAATAACATCGTCACCGAACGGATAGTCGGCCTTAAGCTCAAGAACTTTTTCTTTAAAAAAGTCAAAATCCTCTTTTGACAAGCTTATTTTATTCGACACGTCATGGTTTCTTAAATAAAAGCATCTTGATAAATCCGTGTATTCCGTGGACTTTGCATAAAGAAATTCCGGGTGTATCTGCATTATAAATCTTTCAAAATCGCTGTCGTTTGAAAACGTGATTTTATGCGGCTCGAACTGGTTGATTATAAAAACATCACCCGGCAAAACGTCGTATACTCTGTCATTGATAAGAAAATTTTTACCGCCCGATACGCAAAAAAACACTTCACAGCATTCGTGCACGTGAATATCGGTATTGATTGTTTTATCCTTTGTATAGTAAACTCCGTAGCTGCCGTAGGTGTTTGCTCTGTTTATAGCCTCGCCGCAGCTTGAAAAAAATATATTCATTAGCAGCCCTCCCAATGTTTTTTATTATAACATATTATGATGAGTTTTGCAATATTTTAAAAAAAAATAAAGAATAATTGGCAAATCTGACGAAAAAAACAGCAAGATATCGTTAATCTTGACATTTAAAGAAAAGAGTGTTATACTTTAATTAATAGGTAAAATTCTAAAAAAGGAGCAGAAGAATGTACAATTTTAAAAATGAAAAAAAAGAAATAACGTTTGATAAATACAACACGCCCACGCCGTGGATGAACTACTTATCGAACGGAACCTTTCACACGATGATGTCACAGGCGGGCGGCGGTGTGGCTTTTTACAAAAGTCCGCAGATTTGGAGAATAAATCATTATCGTTTCTTTCACCTCCCCACGGACCGCAGCGGATTTTATACATATATAAAAGACGGAAATGAGATTTGGTGCCCGACAAACGAGCCGTGCAAAACAAAGCCGCAAAAATGGCAGTCCACACACGGAATGGGATATACCCGCTTTGAGGCGGAAAAGGACGGACTTTCGGCAAACGTTACATATTTTGTCGGAAAGTACGAAAATGCACTCATATGGAATTTAAAGCTAAAATCACAAACCCACAGAAAAATAAAGCTTTTCCCGTATGTTGAGCTCGGAAT
Organism: uncultured Clostridia bacterium; assembly: GCA_934486495.1. Lineage (GTDB taxonomy): Bacteria > Bacillota > Clostridia > UBA1381 > UBA1381 > RGIG9115. The sequence goes on along the minus strand of CAKSPW010000019.1, from coordinate 17,289 downwards.
GATGGAGTTTATGCGTGAGCTTCAGTGGCAGTGCTACAACAAGCATCAGCTTTCATGCTATAATACGGATGATATTCTCGTTTACAAATACGGCGTGGAAACTCAGCCGAAGCCCGACGAAACCCCGCTTGTTTACTTTGCGTCGAACGCTGAAATAACGGCTTTTGATTGCGACCGTGATGAATTTGTCGGCTCATATCGCAGTGAGGAAAATCCGCAGAACGTTGAGGGCGGAAAATGCACAAATTCGACGATGTACGGCGGTGACCCGTGCTTTGCATTAGAGATAGATGTTGAGCTTGAACCGGACACGGAAAAGGAAATAAACATTTTTCTCGGTACGGCGATGACGGAGAATGAAATTAAAAAATGCGTTGCACATTGCAGAGAAAACGATTTTGTCGCTAAATCATTTGACGCTTTGAGAGAGCAATGGGATGAATATCTTTCAAAATTCCAATGTGAAGTTCCCGACAAGGATGCCGAAACAATGATTAATATTTGGAATCCTTATCAGGCGGAGCGCAATTTCCAATTTTCGAGAAATATAAGCTATTATGCAACCGGAACATTCCGAGGAGTAGGTGTTCGTGATACGGCTCAGGATATTCTTGCAATGATTCCGTTTGACCTGCGCCGGGCAAAGGACAAGCTCAATCTGCTGTTTACTCAGCAATACAATGACGGTCATTGCAACCATTACTGCTTCCCGACAGAGGGCTGGGAGCCTGTTACGAGAATACACAGCGACAACCATTTGTGGCTTGTTATGACTACATATCACATAGTTTGTGAAGAAGGTAATCTTGATTATCTGGACGAAACGGTGGATTTTTACGACGGCGGCAGTGCAACTGTTTGGGAGCATATTAAAAAGTCAATTGACTTCTGTATGGCAAATCGCGGAGAACACGGATTTCCGCTTATGCTTTCGTCGGATTGGAACGATATGCTCTTTAAGGTGTGTCGTGAGGGAAAAGGCGAAAGTATTTGGACAAGTATGCAATTCGGCACGGTTTTGCGGCAAATTGCCGAGCTTGCCGAGCTTAAGGGCGAGGATAAGCAAAAGTATCTTGATATTTATGAGGAGCAGAAAAAGCTCGTAAATACAACGGCTTGGGACGGAGAATGGTTCAGACGCTGTATTACCGATGAGGGCAGATTTATCGGTTCTAAAAATGAGCCTCAGGCTAAAATTTGGCTAAACTCTCAAAGCTGGGCAGTAATTTCGGGAATGGGCGACAGCGACAAACAAGAAAGCGCAATGAATGCCGTAAACAAGTATCTCGATACGGAGCTTGGAATTAAAAAAATAGAACCGTCAATGAAGGATTATCCGTCAAAGGAGGATCCGCTGACGTATTACCATAAGGGTTGCGGCGAGAACGGAAGTGTTTTCTGCCATGCAAACACATGGGCAATTATTGCGGAGTGTATGCTTAAACACCCCGAAAGAGCCTATAAATATTATCATCAGCTGTTACCTATGATTGCGCAGGCAAAGGCAGGCGAGTGGAGATACAAGGCAGAGCCGTATGTATATTCGTCAAATATTTTCGGACCTGAAAGTGATAAATTCGGACTTGCAAATGTTTCGTGGCTTACCGGTACGGCGGCATGGATGTATGTTGCGGCAACTCAGTATATGCTCGGTGTTCGCGCACAGTATGACGGACTTTTAATAGACCCGTGTCTGCCCGAGAAAATGCTTCCGGCTAAGGTTACAAGAGTTTTCCGCGGCTGTAAGTATGATATCACTATAACAAGAAACGAAAAAATGTTTATTGCTCATGAGGACGGAAGAAAAACTTACTCAGTGGAAATATAACGGCAATGAGGCGAAAGTTTGTTCTCTCAATGAATTTGAATGAAAGCCATGTATGTCCGATTACCACAATAATCGGCAGATAAACATATTTTTATCAAGGTCGGCAACGCACTTGATTTGAATAAAAAACAGAAAATAATACGTTTAACCGCTAAATGAAAATACCGGCAGAGTCAATCCCTCATTTCTTGATGTTAGCTTGAAATGAGGGATTGTTTTATTTGATCTGCGACACAATTCATCGTTTTGCAGTTCAATTACACAGGATTTTGTGCTGATATGCTCGTTTATTATTTTTATTCCAAACATTTATTATAAATCCCGAAATTTTATCATATACAAAAAACGCATAATTGAAATTAACCAATGTATTGAAAATATAACCTATTGCATATTGCAAGACAGATATGGTATAATGTAGCTATAAACGGAATGATATATACTTACCGGAATTCGGAAAACAAGAAGGAGCGTGACCTTTATGATGAAAAAATGCAGATTTACGGCGGTGATTTTAAGCTTTATTATTGCTATTATATCAATGAATGCTGTCGTATTTGCAAAAACAACTTTTGATGATGTGGTTTTTGACCTGCAAACACTGGGCATTATGACAGGTGATGAAAACGGTGATATGCAGCTTGACAGACCTGTTACAAGAGCGGAATTTGCAGCAATTACCGTAAGATTGATGTCGATGAGCGACGCGGCAAAATGGAATAAAAGCAATGCGTTGTTTGATGATGTCAAGAGCGATTATTGGGCAAGCGATGCGATTTATTTTTTAACAAATATGAAAATAATAAACGGGATTGATGAAAAAACATTTAATCCCGAGGGCACGATAGATATAAACGCCGCTTGTAAAATTCTTGTCAGCGCATTGGGATATGATGTTTATGCGCAGAATGCCGGCGGATATCCGAACGGCTATTTGTCGCAGGCGCAATCACTTAAGCTTCTTGACGGTGTAGATGTTTCATCATCTCAAATGACAAGAAAAGATATTGCAAGAATGACATATAATGCATTGGATGTTGACATTATGATTATGGAAATATCAAACGGAATATCGAGTTATGTTATTGATGAGGGAAATACGTTCAGAAATAAATTCACGGCAGGGGCAGACGGAAAGCTCACGAAGCTTACAGGTATTGTTACCGCAACGGCTGACGCATATTTAAACGAGCCTGTTCCGGGGATGGAGGAGAACAGCGTTGAGATAAACGATAAAATATACTTTATTTCCAATGCGGAGTATAACAAATTTTTCGGAAGAAAGGTTGACTTCTTTGTTGAAAGCGAGGATAGTAATGTAATCGTTTCAATGCGCCTTTCAAGTGACACATCGGAAACAACGATAGAGGTAAATTCTGTTGATTCGGTATCATCGGGTAAGATTACATACTATAACGATGACGGCGTTAAGAAAAGCATAAGATATGATAAAAACGGATATTACTTATATAATAACCGAATCAGCTATGATTTTGACGCAGCATCCTTAATGAATATGAAAAACGGTATAATAACGCTGATTGATAATGACGATGACGGCGTGGCAGATGTTATAATGGCAAAAGAGTTTAAAAGCTTTGTTGTAAAGAGTGTGTCGCCGGACATATATACCATGTATTTGACAGACGGACAATCATACTGCGGCAAAAGCTTTATAAAGGCAGATCCCGATGACAGCAAGCGGGTAACTCTTTCAAATTCGGATGGGGATATTCTTTCGGTAAGCGATATAAAGGAAAATGATGTTCTCACTTGCGTTATAAGCTCTGATGAGCAGATGACGGAGATTTTTGTAAGCAGCAGCATGATAACCGGAGTAGTAACGGGGATAAGCGATGAATCAGTAACCGTTGACGGAAATGCATATCTTTTTGAAACAGAGGGGCAGGACTTCGGAGCAGAGGTTGCAAGGAAGTATGACATATATCTTAACTTCAGGGGAGAGGTTGCATATATAAAGAAAAGCGGTGCATCAGAGGATTACGCATATGTTGAAAAAGTATATCTTGACGATGATGAACAGACTTATTTTGCAAAGCTCGTTTTGCCAGACGTTATGCAGGAGAAGAAGGAACAACAGAAGGACGATGACGGCGGAGCATCAAGTACGGTGGTTACGCTTGCGTGTCAGAACAGCAGTATTATTCACGTAAAGCTTGCAAACAAGGTTTCGGTAAACGGAGATAAATATTCGGCAAAGGCGGCTGCGACAATACTTAACAAATCGGTTTTTAAATATAAAACAAATTCAAACGGTGAGCTTATAACCGCTGACAGTCCGCAGCAAATTGGAACCGGACGCAGTAAGTATTATAATTCCAAGGAGCGTACGTTCGGTAAGACCACGGGCGGTGCATTCGGCATAGATGAAAATACAAAGACTGTATGTATTCCGCTTAATAACAATTCTCCGAGTAATGAGGATTTACTCACGGCAGTTGAAATGAATAACGGACAGCTGTATGACGTAACGGCATACGATATTGATGAAAACACGCATATGGCAGGTTTGATAGCGGTAACCATGACGATGAAATCGGGTACTGCCGGAATAATAACGACAAGCAGCAAGATAGGCATGGTACAGAGTGTCCGCAAAACCTTTGTTGACGGAGAAGAATACTGCGGTATAGATGTTTTAACGGAGGATAATAAGCTTGCAACGTACAAAATTACCGATGCGGCTGAGAACAGTCCGGAATTTCGTACACCGTCCGCGGGTGATCTTATATCATATTCTTTAGATATAGATTATAACATAGATGCGGTAAAAATTCTCGGTGAGATGGCAGGAGCGACGGCATACGGAAGAATTAATCCGAGAGAAGACTATGAAACATTTTGCGGCAAGATTTCCGATATTGAAATGAATTGTGTATCGGAGAGCCTTAACAGATGGGTTCATATTATAAAATGCTATGCTCCGGCGGATAACGGAAACGAGGAGGCGGAATACGAGGTGCTTAAGTTCAAAGGACCGCCGATATATATTTACAATACGAGAACAAAGGAAAGTACTGTCGGTACAGTGAACGACATTGATATTGCCGGAGACGATATATTCGTCAGTGCGGCAAACAGCTCGGTAAGAGCGGTTGTTGTTTTGAGATAATAAAGGTGGAAAGAGAGGCTTTTTATGAGAACAGGAAACAAAAAACTGATAAGCGTCTTGTTGTCGGCAGCGATTATGATACCTATGCTTGGCTCGGTTATGCCGCAAATGATGGTTAATGCGAACGGAAATACGATATATGAATTTAATGCGGCGGATTATGAATTAAACGATGCACCTGCTGCAAGCCGTGCAATGATAAGCGGAAATAATTTGTGGTCTGTCAAGGTGGTGTCAAATACTGCTAATACAATGGATGAAAAAGCTATTGGCTTTTCGATGAAAACAGGTACACAGGCGATTGTTCCGGTTGGCGAGATTATGAAGCATACGTTTGCCGACGATACTGTCAGTCCTCCTTCCGAGGAATTAAACGACGGTGTATACATATTGGAACACGTATTTACACCGACTTTGGGTTCGGGTTGGTTAGATGTATGTACAAACGGAGATAACGGTGTAATATCCCGACTGAGGATTGACGGAGTGTCCGGAAAAGGAAGCTCAAGCAAAGCGTATATGGCTGATGAGTCGGGTAATGCAATAGGCGACGGTGTTGTAAACTTTAAGCTTGTCGGAACAGCCGATTCAACTCCCGGTTCAATACTTTACCTGAAAGAAGAAATAGATGTTGCAGGCGGTACATATTCGGCATGGCTAAAGCCCGTAAAAACGGCTGCGGACGGCGGAAGTATTGATAATACAAGCGTAAGCGATGATGATGTACTTGTTAAGGAGCAGCCGTTTAATACAAAATCGTCAAAGCTTTCAGGCATATCATATGACATGCAAAATACGGGCAAGTATGCGCACGGAGTATGGTTTAACAGAACAACAATTTTAAAAGGCGACGACGGCGGCTCGGATGTTGATAACACCTCCGATGAAAAGGTGTTTGGCAGAGCACTTGCATATATGCAAAATTATAAGCTTACAAACGAGCCTTACAGTGATATTAAATCGGATTTGAATCTTATTGACAGCTGGACGGATGATGTGTCCGGCAAGAGTGTATCCGTAACATGGAAATCGTCGGATACGGCGGCTATATCAGATGACGGAAAATACATGGCAGGTGAAAGACCGGCGGCTGATATAACGGTTGTAATGACGGCAACGGTTGAGATAGGCGAATATACGGACACGGTAGAATATACACTGAAAATCAATAAGTTCAGCAATGAAAAGCTGATTATATCGGCAGAGCTTAACAATCCGGCGTCATGGAAGCTGTACGACAAGGGTTCAGCAACAGAAAAATTCGATAATTTAACCGCAGAAGCAGACGGCTCATCTTATGTGATAACAAAAAAATCGGTAGACGGGGAAACCGATTATTCCGATAGATATATGTATATGTACGCATTTAACCGATATTTTGAAAAATACAGCGATGAAACACGTACGGCAACGTATGAGCAAGGGTTAAACGGTCGGTACAAGATTGTTTCAAACGTAAAGCATCATATAAGCAGCGGCTCGCAGTTCCAAAACGATAACATTGCTATGGGGAGTACGATTGATAAGGCTAAATTTCCTTTTATAATGGCTATCAATTCTTCTAAGGTTTACAATTACAGCGACCAGTCGAATCCGGTGTATACGGGAAATATTGTTGATAAGGATGCTGAATTTGTATACACAATTGATACTAAGACGGGTGATTATACAGCTCAGGTAAACGGAGGAAATGTGTATAGTACAACCGTTACACCGGCAACTGTTTGGGGTATGATGTATACGATAAAGAGTAAGGCATATGCAGGGGATTGGATTAAGGTAAACAGTATAAAAGTTTACAGCCTTGACGATGAAACGGTATCAAATCCTCTTTCTCAAACGGCTTCAAAGCTGACAATGAATGATATAACCGATAATCCCGAAAGTGTAACGGGTGACGTTTCGCTTCCGACTGAAATTGACGGCGCAGCTATTACGTGGACAACCTCAAACTCAAAGTATATTACCTCCGGCGGTGTGCTCACGGAGCGCCCTTTGGAAAGCGATGCAGATGTAATTCTTACTGCTAAAATATCAAACGGAGAAAATGTAATATACAAGGATTTTTATCTGACCGTATCAAAGGAGAATGACCCGAGTGTTATTACCGATAAGGATATGCAGCTTGTAACAATTTCAGCTCTCACAAGTCAAAATCCGGAGGAGATAAGCAGCGATTTAAATCTTCCGAAAAGCGGAAAATACGGCTCGGAAATAACGTGGAGTTCGTCGGATCCCGAATTTATAACCGATGACGGTAAGGTTTTAAAGCTTGCCGATAATCTCGGCAAAAAAATCACAATGACCGCAACGTTTTCGTATGGCGGATTATCTCGCACAAAAGCGTTTGAATTCGGACTTGTGCTCGATTTTGAAAGCGGACTGTTCACATTGTATGAGCTTAAATCAACCGGAAACAGCCTGACAGACAATATAACAGCAACAAACGGAGGCGGAAAAATTTCTGTATCCGACGGTGTGGTCGTTTTGGACAGAACAAGCCGAACGGGTGATGCTTCAACGGGAATAACCTTTAAGCCGACGCTCGAAAACAGGGAAATAGCACTTACGAGAGAGTGTGTGCTCCAAACCGATGTTACAATACCCGATGCAAACACAAAGTTTGAGATTATACCGCGCGATTCAAACGGTAACAGAATAACTACTATTTATTCGGGTAACGAAAGCGGAACAAAGCCGTATTTTGTATACGTGGTGGCAGATGATTCCGGAAGTGCAACGCATAATAAGGTATACTATACGGTAACGGGAAACAGCACGAATCTTAAATTTAAAATGAATATAAAACCTGATTCCGGCAGTGTAGCTATTTCATATTCACAAGACGGCGGTGCATGGAAAGCGCTGGAGTATAACGGCAAAACAGACATGAATGTGAGAGAGGCGGCAACTTCTCTGGCGTCCGTTGATATAAATGCACCCGACAATTCAAACGATAAGATAACGAACAGCGGTTATGTGAAAATAAACAACGCTTCGGTTCTTACAAATAAGTCGCTTGTATTGCAAATGGCGCTCGACAAGGTATCATACAAAGCTCCGTTTACGGCAACAAACGGGTATATTATGGACAGTGTTAACCTGAATGTGGGCAGCTTCCCGGGGACTACCGCATCATGGACATCGTCAAAACCCGAAATTCTTTCAAATGACGGAAAGCTTGATAAGTCATTAATAAGCGATAATACGACGGTTGACATGACATTTAAGCTTGTACTCAATTCCGATGAGAATGTAAGTTATACCGAAGTTGTTCCGGTAACGATAATATACACAAGTCCGTTTAATTTGTCGCTTGGCAAAAATGCGGAATCCAACGCTGTATCAAACAGAAATCATGAAACGTCAAAAGCCGTTGACGGTTTATCGGAAACCTCGTGGCAGACAATGAGATTGGATGAAAATCCGTATCTTACGGTCGATCTCGGCGATGTGGAGGCATTTACGGCAATAAATATAAACGAGGCATCAGTGCAGGGTAACTACCCGGTAAAAGGATACAAAATAGAAGTATCCTCGGATAAGAGTAAGTGGACTGCGGTGTACGAGGGCGGCTCTCTCGGAGCGGAAACGCAAAATATAAGATTCAGCCCCGTATGCGCAAGATATGTAAAATACACCGTAACCGATAAATCAAGCGGAAACAGCGGATTGAGCGAAATATCGGTTTATGTCGGGACTGACGATAAGGGGATTGCAGAGGCGGAAAACAAACTTATAACGAACGCATTGGGTTCGCTAAGAGGAATAAAATCGAATGTATCCATGCCTAAGACAAAGTACGGTGCAACGGTTACATATGAGTCAACAATTCCGTCAAACTTTTCAAATAACGGTACGGTTGTACGTGATGCGTCAAAGAACGTAACAGGCATTCTTAAAGTTACAACAACATACAAATCCGCAACCGTAACTAACGAAGTTCCCATAATGGTAAGTGCCGGCTCATCATCGTCATCGGGCGGAGGCGGCGGAACTCCGGTATACGGCAGCGGAAGCTCATCATCAAAAGGCTCAAATGTTCCGGCAATGCCGTCCGGAGATAATCAAAGTGCAGCAAATATAAGCGGAAAGCTTTTTGCGGATGTTACGGAGGATTTGTGGGCATACTCATATATCAAGACGTTAAAAGATGCAGGCGTTGTTTCGGGAGATGAAAAAAATTGCTTTAACCCCGAAGAAAACGTAAGCCGTCAGGAATTTGTAAAAATGCTTTTAACGGCTCTTAAGATTGACATCGGTTCAAATGCCGAACTCAATTTTGCCGATGTGTCGGAAAGCGACTGGAGCTATGCATACATAAGAAAGGCTGTTGAGCTTGGAATTGTTCGCGGAATAAGCGAAACAGAGTTTGACAAAACAAGCAGTATAACACGTCAGGATATGGCTGTTATGTGCGTTCGTGCTATGAAAGCGGCAGGGAGCAAGATTATTTACAGCAGTGCGGGAAGCTTTTCCGACAGCGAACAGATTGCCGAATATGCCGAGGGCAGTGTCGGGGCAATGCTTGAGAAGAAAATACTTAGCGGCTATGATGATAACACCTTCAAACCTAATAAGAATGCGTTAAGAAGTGAGGCGGCAAAAATAATCTGCGGAATTATAAGCAACAGATAAATTTGCAGACTTTATAACAGCGCTGAAGAAAGGAGTTAGTGAATATAAATTATGAATGATTTTAAACGTGTATTGGCAATAATTCTTTCGGTATCGCTTTTAAACGGTTCAATCGTGTCATATGCTGCTGAAGAAATTGTGAAATCCGATGATACGGAAATATCAGCGGTTTCGGATTCGGAAGGTGATGTTTCCGAAAGCGTGGATTTTGTTTCGGACGAGGAGACTGCTGAAGAAATCAACGATAATGACGGTGGTATTCAAATCGCTGAGGGTGAAGCAGGTGTTTGGGACGCATCGATGGCAAAACAGGCGCCGGGCTTTCAAACGGACCTTGATACGGGTGAGCCTACAATAAATGATGACGGATATATAACAAGTACTTACGGATACAGTATTCACGAAGACCCGTTTAACACAAAGCAGGTACTTGAGGGGAAAAATTATTCGTCCGGGAGCGCACATCTGCATGATGCATATTGGCTTAAAGATGAAAACTTTTTTGGAAAATGGGACAGCTCATCGGAAAGCTGGAGTTTGACGGGAAAGCTCAATTATGATGAGTATCCGGATTTGGTTGACGTTGAGAATGCGGCTAAAAACGGAGATTATGAGCAGGCAAAGCTTGCGCTGTACAACTATTACATCATGATTGATCGTCAGCGTGGCTCCGAAAAAGAAGAAAGCTCATCAAAAACCGATATTATTACAGCCGATTTGCTGACAAAAAACTTCATGTATAACTCACGAAGCGGTATAACGCCGATTAATATTTTAAAAGTCGGCAATGAGGAATGTTACAGAAGCGTGGACGTAACAAGTACAGTATCCAAATATGTCGGAAATCGTCAAAATCTGACGTTTTGGATATTGGCGACGGATAAAAACGGTGATAGCGCAGTTTTCAACAGTAAGGATGCCGGTGAGGACACGGCGCCGTATATCAGAATGAGAGTAAACGGTACTGAACGTATTGTTTATGCTTCAGAGGATACTAATATATGCGGCGGTTCCAATTCGTCGGCTGTGTTTGGAAAGTCCGATAAGCTCGTTGCGCGCGAGGACGCGATAAATGACGGTAACACGCTCGTAAATGAGAATACAAGCCGTGTATATATAAAGTTCGATACATCGTTTCTCAAAAGCGGAGATACGGTAAGTGCGGCAACACTGAATTTATACGGTCATAACGAAAGAGCCGATTCGGAAAAAGAAACAATTGTTTTCTATTCAGACGATTCGGACTGGAAAGAAAACGAAGCAACTTATAAAAATATGACTGCGCAGGTTGTGTTTTCATACGATCAGCTCGATTCATGGAAGTGGAATCAGCCGTCGGGTGCCGGGTATCGTTATCAGGAAGAGCTTCTGAGATTTGATACGTGGTTTGACAAGCTTGTAAAAGTATATAATTATACCGGTGAGGAGAAATATGCATATACGGCGCTCAGACAAATAATGGACTATATATATGTCAGAGGAAATGATATTGCATGGCTAAAATCGCTTGACGTGGCGGTAAGGTCGCAGGTTTTGCCCGGATATATGATGCAGCTTTTGGAGTGCAGGGATATGACGCCGGAGATATTTACATCATTTCTTAAGTGGATGTATGTTGAGGCAAACGGTGCAAAATACTTTACCACATCCGGTAACTGGGGTACATCCGAATGTCAGGGACTTTATACAATAGCTGCATATTTCCCTGAGTTTACCGATTCAACAGCGTGGATAAACAGAGTTAAGCAAAGATACGAAACTTTATCCAACGCAATGGTAATGAGCGATACGGTTTGCACGGAGCTTGCGATAGGCTATATCGACTATGCAATTTCAACTATTGTCGGGTCAAAGAATGTGGCGGATAAGCTTGGAATAAAGGATTATCCGTATACGGAAAAGACAATAGAGAATGTTAGAAATATGGGCAGGTTTTTGTATTATTCAAGCTTGCCGGGAATATCGGACAATCAGGTGGGTGACGGTTACAGCCACAGAGGTAATTTTAGCTCGAGGATGAAATATCTTGCGAATTGGCTTGATGACCCTCATTTGAAGTATGCCGCAGGCTACGGAGGCGAGGAACCCGATTTTACCTCAAGTATGTATCCGGTAGGAAAGAAAATGGTTATGCGTACCGGCTGGAACGATAAGGCGTGGTATTTGTTTACGGACGTTGACGGAGGAAAGGGAAATCACGCACACCCCGATGATAACTCGATAGTCGTAATGGCGGACGGACAGTATTTGCTTGTCGATCCTCTTTACGGTTCATACTCGAGCAGCTCGGTTGTGTCTTGGCTCAAATCTACTCTCGGACACAATACGGTTACCATGAACGGTAAAAATCAATACAGCAATTCGAGTTCATCTGCAAGAGGAAGTATTGACAGGTGGGAAACAAACAGCAAATACGATTTTTCGGCAGGAAATACACCGAATACTCCCGACGCATCTACATACAGACGTTCAATATTTTTCCTGCGCAATAAGTTTTGGCTTGTAAATGACTATATCATTCCCAAAAACGATAAATCGAACAAGTATGTTCAGGCATGGCATTTTCTCCCCGAAGCAGGCATAACCATGGATGATTCTACAAAGACAACATCAACAAATATAGACGGAGTAAACATAAAAGTAATTCCGGTAATGCCTGAGGAATATACGTCGAGTAAAATAAAGCAGGGCTATTATTCGGAGGGACAGGGCAGTATATCAAATGCCGATTATACCGAATATGAACAGAACACAACGGGAACAGCTGTTTTTAACACCGTTCTTTTGCCGGTCGGCGTAGGTGAAAATCTTGACGCAACGGCTGCCGAAGTAGAGGTAAGCGGAAAGGAAAAGAGCGAAGCGAGCGCATATGAGCTGTTTATCCAAGATAATAACAGAAATAAAACAGAGCGATATATATATTATTTATTGCATGACAGAAGCGCTAAGAGTACTGTGACCGTAGGCGGATTTACAACAGATGCGTCAATGATGATGATTCAGCTTTCGGAGGACGGAACACCGATTCATTTTGCGGCGCAGGATGCATCGTTTATTAAAATGAATTCCGATATCGTGTATCAAAACGATACCGAAATTGCAGAGCTTTCCGTAAAGCGCAGCGGTCAGATATGTGAAATAAACGGTACGGGACTTAATTCTTCAGACTTGGCGGAAAGTAATTTCCGTACAATGTCGGGAAAAACAGATGTTAAAAAGGTGCTTCTTAATCAGAATTATATCAGCTGTTCAAGTGTGGACGGAATGATTTACCTCGGCACGGCTCCGTCGCCGAAACCGAGTACTGCTCCGACACCGGCACCGACAAAGCCGTCGCATGGCTCAGGTTCCGGCGGCGGAGGCGGAGGTGGCAGCGGTATTTCAAAACCGAGCGCAACCCCCCAACCGACTCAAAGTCCGCAAACTACCGATAACGAGGCTAAACAGCTGCCGCAGCCGATGAAGGAAGAAATCAGTACGCATTGGGCAAAAAATGAGATAACCGAGCTTTATGAAAACGGAATTGTAACCGGTATATCCGATACATCTCTCGGTCTTGACGCTCCCGTTACCCGTGCGCAGTTTGCGGCATTGATAATAAGGGCGATGAAGCTTGATATATCGGAGTATAGCGGTGCTTTTGAGGATGTAAAATCCGATGATTGGTATGCAGGATTTGTGCAGACGGCGTATGACAATAAAATAATGTCGGGTGACGGCGGATGTGCATATCCCGACAGAGATATAACACGTGAAGAAATGGCGGTAATGCTGTCAAATATCATTGGAGATGTACCGAAAGAAGAATTGGTATTCGGCGATGATGATGAAATAAGCAGCTGGGCAGACGAAGCTGTAAAAGCCGTTACGGCAAAGGGACTGATGAAGGGAACGGATGAAAATCGTTTTGAACCCAAACGCAGTACAACCCGTGCGGAAGCTTTTGTCGTAATATACAGGTATCTTCATATGTAACAAATACAGTCAAGACTGCGGATAAAACCGTCAGTCTTGATTTTTTTGCAAAAATAAACAACTTAATTCATGTTTTACCGATAGAAAATATCAAATATGTATGATAAAATATCAATAGTAAAATTAATGTGAAGGAGAATGTTTATGAAAAAGATAATTTCGGCAATAATTGCGCTTGTGCAGCTTGTATCGCTTCAAATTATTGCACCGGCACAGGAACCCGAACCGGCGCTCAAGATAGGCGTTGTGTCGGATATGCAGTATGGCAGAACGTCGCAGGACAGTTCAAAAACATCATACGAATACTGCGGCGATAAGTTCAAGGAGGGAGTGAGGCAGATTATCGAAAGAGCCGGCGGATTGGACGAGCTTGATGTGTTAATGATACCCGGCGATATAACGCATAACAGCCTTGATGCGGAATGGAAGGCATTTATTGACGATTTAAAGGAAGTTGTTCCCGTAGGCAGTCATACGAAGGTTATGTGTTTAAGGGGAAATCATGACGCAAAACCGAATAAGGAAAGCAATTTTATAAAATATATGCAGTTATACGATCCCGACATAACATCGGCAAATAACGTATATGAAGTAGGCGGATATAAGTTCATCACCGTCAGCAATGATACTCAGAGGACAAACGACGCACCGAGTAATTATCCCTATATTTATTCTCCCGAAACGGTAGCGTGGTTTGATAATGCGGTAAAGACTGCGTCGGCAGACGATATAAATAAGCCTGTATTTGTGGGAATTCATACGGCGGCAAACGATACGGTGTACGGTTCATATGCCGTTTCGGGATTAAGAAACGGCGTCAAAAAGGACTCTACAACATGGTCAACCTCGGAATTTGCGGCGAGTCTTGACGAATGCCCGAATGTAATTACCTTTTCGGGACATTCCCATTATGACATTGCAAATGAGCGTTCTATTCATCAGGATAAGTTTACATCGGTAAACACGGGTGCTATTAATAATATGGAAATTGAAGATTGCTGGGATGAGGCGTTTCAGCCCAAAAGATTCGGCAGTAACGAAAAAGAAAGCACCGGGTATTATATAGAGGTCGCAAATGATAATACCGTAACGATTCACAGAATGGATTTTTACAGAAAAAAAGACATAAAATCGCCGTGGATAATTAATGTCAGCGATAAAGATAACTGGCAATATACCGACCAAAGAGATAACGACGCACCGTATTTTCCGCAGGGGGCAACGGCAAGTGTAAGCAATATAACACAATCCGGTTGCAGGGTGGATTTCACACAGGCCGAAGACAGCACAACGGATGCCGGAATATATAAGATTGAGCTTGTTAATACAAACACAAACGAAACCGAGAAGTCGTTTACGGTATCGTCGTATTACTGGCAGTGTGATGATAAGCCCAAAATGAATTACTGGAACGTTACGGGGCTTAGTGACGGAACAACGTATAAGGCTGTTATAACCGCATACGACAGCTTTTATCAGATGAGCGAAACACAGCTTGAAACCGACGAATTTACAACAAAGGAAATTGCGGAAACCCCGGCGGTTATAACTTCTGTCGGATTTACCGAAAACGGCATAAAGGATACGTCCGAATATGCGTCATTTAATAAAATCAATCCGCTTACATACGGCACGGTGCCGATTTCATATAATGATGAAATCAAAATGTATGAGGCGTCTTTTTTAAGAACGGGCGGCACATCAAATGACTCTCCGAACTTCTTTAAACTGCCCTTTGATAAGGGGAGAAGGGAGTTGATGAACGGAGGTTATACAATTGACTTTATTTTCAATGCGAGTGAACTGAATAAGGACAGCAATATTATCGGTTTGGCACAGTCCTCCGGGTTTGATATGGAATTTAGTGAATCGGGTGTGTTCTCCGCATATCTTCGTCATAACGGAGCATGGCTCAGTCCCAAACCCGGCAATGGCCTCAAAATAGAAAAGGGTAAATACTATCATGTAACTGTAACAAATAACGGCAGTGAGGTTGTTGTTTACAATAACGGTGACATTGTTGACAAGACGGCAGTTAAAGGAAATATCGAGTTTTACAGCAATCCCGACCAATATTACGGTATGGTTATAGGCGGTGATTTCCGTCCGAAAAGCGCTGCCGATAACGGAGCCGAATATCAGACCACGGCACAAAATGCTTTCAGCGGTAAAATAGTAAGCACAACAGTATATAGCGGAGCGTTGAGCCAAAAAGAAGTAAAAAAGCTGCACAGCGGTTTTGAAAACAGAAAATCTCTAAAGCTTATCGACAGCTTGAAAGAGCTTTTGACTGGCGGGGAAATAACCGACGAACAATTGCTTGATAAAGGCTGGAGATTAATGTCGGATATGGCAACAACCGATGAAGATATCAGAGAATTTATGTCTTTTGTAAGGTTTGGAAAGCAGTACGGTATATCGGCAGCCGATATGCCTTTGGGAGCGGTAGATACAGGCAGTCTCGGAATCAGCGCAGATACATCGGCTACTGTATGGAGCGTGCAAAATATCAACGACAGCAACAGCGGATATACAAATGCCATTCGTTTTTCTACGAGAGGAAATATAGGAAATAAGGAATTGATGCGCCTTACAACACCTGAATCATTTGAAAACGGAGTTTATACCGTGAGTGCACAGTTTCTCTCTCTTTATAAAAATGACGGTTATATGAATATTGACATATTAAGCGATACCGACGTACCTTTCGCAACACTTCGGCTTGTACCGTCAAGCGGCGATTATAAATACACGGGCGAGGCGTACTTTGTCAATAAAAACGGTAATAAAATCGGCAAATCAATAAAATACAAAAACGCTACCGATGACGCAAAAAGCGCCGCAACGTTATTGTATATGTGCATTAAGGCGGATTTGATAAACGGTACATACAGCGCATATCTTCTTCCGAGAAAGATAGAGGACGGAGCATATACGGCAACGGAAATTTCTTCGGACAGCTGTCTTGTTGAAAACGAGCCTGTCGATGCGTATGCGATTGGGGGCATGGCGGTGCGTGTGACAAACAGCACAGCAACTAACGGCTTGTGGCTTAACGGCTTTGAAATCAGCGGAACCGAGAAAACAAACATTTCGTTTGCAAACGGTGTGGCAACGGCTCATATCGTAAATGACAGTGCAGCGGAAAAGTCATATGCATTATATGTAGCACAATATGACGCCGGCGGCAGACTGACAGCTTTAGAGCTTGGCAGAGGCAAAGCGGAAGGAAACGGAACAAGCGATATTTCTCTGTCGGCTCAAAGCGGAATGAGGGCATATGTGTGGGATGAAAATATGGTGCCGATTATGACAAAAACGCTTAAATATTACCGATAAAACACAAAACAAACCTATTTACATTATAAATATCATAATGATATAATAATACCGAAAGAACAATTCAGTTTATGTTATCGCAAATCTGTAATGAAAGGAAAGATGAATAATGAAAAGAATTTTTTCGGCTTTGATTGCTGTATTACAGCTCGGTGTATTGGCGCCCGTAACATTGGCGTCTGAGACTGAGCCGGCAGCCGATACTGTTGTGTACAGTTATGATTATTCAAAGTACACAACGGCTGATGAAGTCAAGGCAAACGGCATTACAATTAACACAACTCCGTCTTGGGGAACACCGAAACCGAGCGATACCGTTGCAAAGACGAAAGGAGTATGGTGGATAGCTTCAGCAAGAAGCACACGTAACGGTGCT
>CAKSPW010000018.1 GCA_934486495.1 uncultured Clostridia bacterium | reverse complement strand
CGGCATGGTATGCACATCATCAGCAGCATGAGTGGGATTTGACTTTCCCTCACGCTACCGAGGCAAAAATATTTACTCATCACCCCGGCGCTTACGGTACCGAAGGTGCGGAGCATGGTTATTGGACGGGTGATTTGGGCTGTTGCTGCGGAACATTTTTTCAAAACAAAAACAAAGCCTTGTCAATGTATGACATACCGGAGAACAAGGAGCATGAAATAAACGCAAACATTTTGTTTGAGCTTTACGATGTTGTTGAGGACGGAAACTATATTTTCCTCCAATATGAAAAGAAAACGTATGCAACACTTTATTTTTCGGAAGGCTTTTATCATAAAAAAGGCGAGTATGAAAACAGAGAATTACGTTCCAAAGGCAGAAAACACGGCGTTGTCTGCGTTGTCGGAGAAAAGTCGGAGTACGGCTCGTTTGAAAACTTTATTTCCGAGATAAAGAAAAAGCCCGTGTTATTCGATAAAGAAAACATGACTTTGGAATTTGATAATATAAAAATAAGCAAAACCGAAAGATTTTTAAACGGTGAAAAGGTTGAATTTCCGTATCCGCTGTACAGCTGTCCGTTTATGTGCTCCGATATCGGTTCGGGGGTTATAACGGTGAATACATCTTTCGGAGAAACTGTCCTTGATTTTAATAAAACAGAAATAAGACAGGAGGGATAGTCGAGTGAGAAAATTCGGTTTTTTGGCAGGACTTATTACCGCTTTGGGAATTTCTCTTTCCGCTTACGCTCTCGGAACGGGTGACGGCTATTACATCACATTTGATGACTTTGCAATGATTAACACATCAAACGCAAATACGACTCTTGTGTCGCCGTATGATTTTTACGGTTTGGGCGGCGGAGGTCAGACGGGAACGTTTTCCGATGTAAGCACAGTAGATAACGTTGAGGCTAAAAGAGATTTTAACCGTACCGACGGTTTGTGCACGATTGAGCTTTGCTTTACAAGTAAGGCACTCCCTGAGGGGGCGACGCTTAACTACAAATGCGGAGACGTCGATGCGATATCCTTCTTGTGCGAAAAGGGTAAGCTGTATACGGTGTCCGCCGAAGGAAAAACGGAGCTTTATGATGATAACGGCTTTTACGGAATAAAAATGCTTGCTGATATAGACAAAAATACGTATTCCGTTCAGTCAAACGGTATAACGCTTGATAAAAAGTTTACCTTCTTAAATGCTGTTGATTATATAGATAATTTTTATATTTCAACAACGAATGAGGGTACAGGCATGATAACCCTTGAGGTAATGCGAATTTCAAAGGATTTCTCGATAAACGAGTGGTTTATAACATCACGCAGCAATGTGCCGGACGATTGGAGGCGACTCGGTGGCGGCACAAGTCTTGTGAGAATGAACAGCTCTCTTTTAAACGACAGATATTCCCTTGAAATAAACGATACCGATTTTACCGAGGAGACGGGAATAAGTCATAAGCTTTCATACGATTCGGATGAACTTTGGCTTGAATATCAGTTTTTTCTGCCGCAGCAGGTTAAGGATTTCGGTGCAACTCTTGAATCGGGCGGAAATGACGTAATACGGTTCGGTACTAAAAATCTTGATTACGGTTATTGGCTAAACGGCAAGTTTACTCCCGTTTATACGCTAAGAACAGATCTTTGGTATCATGCGATGCTTAAGATGACGAATGAGGGTACGAAGCTTTATATAAATCATAAGCTTATGGCGGATAATATTCCGGTTAAGAATGTGAAGATAGATAATATAAGATATACCGTAGGCAAAACGGCAAAGGGTACGGTATATATAGATGATATTATCGCAAAGGCAATGAAGCCGCTGCCCGATGATTACGTACCTGCTCCGGTGAAACCCGAAAAGAAAAATCCCGACACAATCGTCGGAATGCAGTCGTGTAACCTTTGGAGAGAGGGAACACATTTCGGGTGGGATTCGATTGCGGCATTCCCGGAGAGAGTAACTTATCTCGGATTCTATGACGAAGGCTCGAGCGAGGTTAAGGATTGGGAAACAAAATGGATGGTGGAACACGGAATAGATGTTGAGATTTATTGCTGGTATCGTCAGTCGGCGAGCAATTCCGAACCGATAAAGCGTCCACGAAATTCATTTGCTTTGCATGACGGATATTTTAACAGTGAGTACTCTGACCAGATGAAGTTTATTATTTCATGGGAAAATGCCGGAAGATGCGGCGGCCCGAAGGATTTTGAAGAAAATATGGTTCCGTATTGGATTGAACAGTATTTTAAGGATGACAGATATTTAAAGATAGACAATAAGCCTGTTGTCGGAATGTATATGTATGAGTATCTTATAAAGGATTTCGGCTCTCCCGAGGGGATTAAAAAGGAAATTGACTATCTCAGAAACGAGTGCATAAAAGCAGGATTTGACGGTATTGAGCTTATAATGACATCGGGAACAAGCAATAAATCTACTTTGTCAAATATCAAATCGGCAGGAGTTGACGCACTTTACTGCTACTCATGGGGGTATAACACATTTATGCCCGAGGTGCAAAAAAACGGAATGAATGCACAGCTTGAAACGGGAATTATAGACATTATGCCGACTGTTGGTATGGGTTTTGATACACTCCCGTGGGAGCGAGGACCGGGCGGTATTATGGATAAAGAAAATCTTGTCGGACTTTTGGAGTGGGCAAGAGATGACTTCATGCCGAGAGCGGGAAGGCTCGGAAGACGATTTATAACTCTCGATAACTGGAACGAATACGGTGAGGGACATTGGTTTTTCCCGTCAAACTATGCAGGCTTTGATTATCTCGACGCTGTAAGAGAGGTGTTTACAAACGGCGGTGAGCATGAGGATATTAAGCCTACCGAAAAGCAAAAGGAAAGAGTAAATCACCTGTATGTTCAGTCGAGGAAGGTTGAAAAAACCTTTATTGCAAAAAGCACCATAAAAAAGCTTGAAGAAGGTGAGGACGAGTCGGCGTTCAGACTTGTCGGCAAGATTGATTTTGACAACGGAAGCGATAAAGCCGAGGATTATCCGATTGACAAGCAAATTGCCGATTTAAGGCTTGAACGCGGAGTAATCGCAGGCGAGGCAACGGACGGCGACCCGGGATTTTTCGTAAATGACGTTAATCTGAAAGCCGCAGGTATAAAACGAATAAAGGTTAGAATGAAAACCGACAGGTCGCTTGCCGATTTTCAGATATTTTTCGTAACGGAAACATCGGCAAAATGGGCGGAGGGAAAATCATTCTCGGCGTCCTCTCCGATGAAAGATGACTTTATAGAGTTCGTATTCGATACACCCGGAAACAGTGCGTGGAAGGATACAATAACGGCATTTCGAGTTGACCCGCTGAGAACGACGGGACATTTTGAGATTGACTGTATAGAGTTTTATGATAAGGATGAAACATCACTTCTTGTTTTGGACGGCGAGAGGCAAAATCCAAACCGTCCGATAACAATTGTTGACGGCGTTATGTATGCGCCTTGTGCGGAAACGGGAGCGCTGCTTGGATTTAAGAGCGACGTAACGCTTGATGGAAAAACAATTGTAATGTATAACGAGGATAAGGATGTCCACCACAGACTTGAGATTGGCAAGGATACGGTGCTTGTTGGCGGAGAGGCTTATTTTCCGCTTAGAACAGTTGCAGCAAGCGTCGGATATTCTGTTACGTGGAACGACGGCGGATATGCCGAGGTTACCGACCTTGAAAGCTCTGAGGCAAACGTGGAATATACGCCGGACGCGCCGGGCGAATTTAACTTTAACAAGCTAAACGATACGCAGGGCATAACATTTGCCAATATATCAAACGCAAAGGTTTCAAAAGGCTTGATGAAGTTTGCGGCTGTAACCAACGACCCTGTTATGAATATGCCGTTCGGCGGATTTAAGGCGGAGGATTACAGATATTGTAACATCAAAGTTAAAAACGAAACTATGGGAACGCTTTTTCAGGTGTACTTTACAATTGACGCCGACACAAACCTAAACGAAACGAAGTCGGTTAAAAAGACGATTACCGCAAGCGATAAGAATTTCAAAACATATTGTATAGATATGTCCGAAAATCCGCTTTGGAAGGGTAATATAAAAAGCGTAAGAGTTGACCCGTCAGATGCTACGGGTAATTATCAGATAGACTACATTGTATTTTCAAACGAGAAGCATGATGAAAAATCCGGAAGCGCCGGTTCGGCGGAGACAAATATTTTAACCGGCGGAAATATCGATGACCTGTCGCTTAAATATACGGCGAATAATGTAAAGACGGGAATAACGTCCGATGAGTCATATATAGGAAGATATTCTATGCGTATTGAACAGAACTCGGACGGATATATAGCTATTCCGCTTGACATTAAGTCAAATTGCAATTATAATATTTCATTTTGGGAAAAGACGGGTAATGTTTCCGATGTAACTGTCGGAGCGTACGATGCCCGCGGCGATTTGAAGGGCGGCGTTTCAAAGGATATTCAAATCGGCTCGGAGTGGGCAAAGGTTACCTTAGCTCTGTCTGACGGTCATAGCGACTGCTCGGGCATTTATATAAAACCAGGCAAGGGTACAATTTATATTGACAATTTAAGAGTGACGCAAAGCGTAATTGCGCAAAGGCCTCAGGAAGATGGGGAGAAATTTAAAAAGCGCGATACGGAAAAGACGGGTCCTGTTAAGGTTCTTATAATCGGAAATTCCATAACGCAGCATGAACGGTCGGAATCAATCGGCTGGCTCGGCTCGTGGGGAATGGCGGCAAGCGAGGAGAAAAATGATTATGTTCATTTGTTAAAATCACTTGCGGAAAAGAAAGACAGAAGTGTACAGCTTAAGTGGAAAAATATTTCCGAGTTTGAAAAGTACTTCTACGATTTCAGAACGTTTAACAACTCATACTACAAGGAATTTGCTGATTTTGATGCCGATATTATCATTTGCACCATAGGAGCAAACATTAATAACTCGTCGAATGAGAATGATTTAAACTTCAATTCGGGCAAAGTGTTTACGGAGGAGGCATATCAAAACATTATCAATTTCTTCAATCCTTACGGAGACGCTAAAGTAATTGTGGGTATTATGCCGCTTACAAATTACGAAGTTGAAGAAATAATCAAAAGCTCGGCGCAGAATAACAAGCAAATTTTAGTTGATATGTCGGGATTGACAGGGGATAAGTATACGGCAAGACCGTACAGTAATGCACCCGTATTTACATCAGATGTTTCTCCCGCGGTTTTAGGTCACCCCGGTGACGCGGCAATGAAAGAGATGGCCGATATGCTTTGGCAGGAACTTTCAAAATTAATGGACGAGTCGAAGCGTTAAGCTTTGGCAGAATTAAAAAGGAGGTATTATTGTGAAAAAGTTGGTTAGGAAAATTATGGCGACCGTAATAACGGCATCAATGGCGCTTTCGGTAATGCCGGTTTTCGCAGAGGGCGGAGATTATATTAACATTTATAACACGACCGGAATTTGGGGCGGCGGAATGAATGCAATCGGCACATATGCAAATGTTGTAACCCGAAGCGAAAATATACCGGAGTTTTCAAGCAATGGTTTTGGCAGCAAGCCTGCCAGCGACAGCTTTGCCGTACTCGAACAGACAAAAGCCCTCGAAGACGGACTTCAGCTGTTTAACAACACTAATATAACATGGGATGAAGCTAATAAAAACAGAGTTCTTTTTATGGAGCTTGACTTTGTACCGGTTGAAGGTATCAGTGCTGTACGTGCCCGTGAGAAGTGGAACAATCTGACGTATTCGATTGATTTGGCTACAGCCAAGAAAAACGACTGGAATCATATTAAATTTGAAATTGATTTAGTGTCAAAAAGATCCACTGTTGAGCTAAACGGAGAAAAGATAAGATATTCCAAGCTTGAAAACAACGTGGATTGGAATTTAATGCCTCAAATGAGATTTCAGTTTATATCCGACGGCACCTCTAAGATGACTTTATACAGCGATAACGTTAAAATATATACCGCCGACAGTATTGAAGAAACATTTTTAAACGATAAGTTTACAAACGATACCGCAATAGGGCAGTATTACAGCTTTAACGGAATTTCCGCATCTTACGTGTCAGGCGCCGGCGGTAAAAAGGCTAATGATAAATCGGTTAGATTTACAGGCAATTTGAACGATAATTATCTTTACTTTGATATTCCCGTTTCAAAAAAATATGCGAAGATTGAGTATAACTTTATGCCGGTATCAAACGTAAATCTTGTGGAAAATCGTGCAAGGAATACGGTTCTTCATTACAGCATGGCAGGAAACGAGAGCAGTCCGGACGCTAACCACAGATTTATGAAGCTTAATGAGTGGAACAAGGTAGAGGCTATTTTTGAAAACAAAACAGGCTATGACACTTCATCTACATCTTTGGAGTTTTTAACAGCGCTTTATATAAACGGAATAGAAGTTTCGTGGCCGGGACTTATAAGAAAGAGTGATAAGTACGGTGCGGGCGATGATTACTTCCCGTACAGACTCGGCTTTATTCCTATCAGCTCGGGAACGGATTCGGTAGTAATGCTCGACGATTTTAAAATTTCTTTGACAAATGATGCACCTTATCAAAGACATACGTTTACACAGCTTTCCGGCAGCGGCGTAATCGTTACCGAGCCTAAGCGTATGGAACACGGAACAATCTCGGCATCAAGCACGGTAAAACTGTCGGGTCTGAGTGCTGAGGGAGCAACTGTAAGAGCATACACCGATAATACGTATGCATCTGAGATTACAGGTGATGCGGCATTAAGCGTCGGAAACGTTGTTGTTACGGAGGATGCTGACGGAGCAATCAGATACTATGATGTGACGGCTGTAAGCGAGGAGCCGGAATTTGTACCTTTGGTTGTGGACGAAAACTTTAACGGTAAGTCATACGGAAAGATTTCTTCAATTGCGAACACTATCGGAACAGCGTCGTTTGTCGGCGGAGTTGCCGGTAAGGCGGCAGATGATTATTCTGTTAAGGCTGTTAAAACAACAACATCACAAACAGATATTTATCTTGAATATCAGGCTGTTCCGTCAAATGCGGAGTATGTTACGGTTGAATACAATTTCTTGCCCGATACAAATTTTGAAAACGGACGAATCGGAGCAAAATGGAGTAACGTGATTGGAGGTCAATTCGGCAAAACGTACTTTAATATAGGAAGATGGAATAATATTAAGTATGCTATAACCAATCTTGAACCTTCAAAATCGAATTTGGGCGACTCATGCAAGGCTAAGGTTGACGTATACATAAACGGAGTACTTGCAAAGAGCTTTACCGATGCAAGCCTTGATTTAAGTGCGGACGGGAAGTATCAGGTGAGATTTATTGCATCGGCAGGCGCAAATGATTCACCAATGACCATATACTACGACGATATCAAGATTAACACATATAAGGAAATGCCGGCAATAAGCATGAACGTCCCCGAGCTTGCAATAGACCAAAACTTGGGTATAATCGACAATGCCGCAAAGACCGTTTTGGCTTATTCGGGAACGACAATTGACGATATTGACGCAGGCGCATTTAATGCAGTTGCATACACTGACGCTACATTCACCAATGTAAATGACGGTGAACTTGCGGCAGGAAACGTTATAGTTATATCGCACGCCGATAATAATATGCTTTTCTATTATGACGTTATAGAAGGCGAAAAGAAGTTTGACAGCATCAGCTTCACATATTCCGCTGACGGCAGCACGTTTACCGATGCTCCGAAGACGGATATTAAAAACGGAACATATAAATATACCGTAACAGCTACAAATACTAAGGAAGACAATATGCCTGTAACAGCGATTATTGCGCTTTACGATGCAAACGGCAGACTCGTAAACACGGCATATGGTTCGGACAACATTATGTCCGGAACGGTCGGAAAAGCTGTTACCGCAACTCTCAGCGTTACGGCTGCGGCAGAGGGTATGTCAATTAAGACGTTCGTTTGGGATACCATGGATAATGCAAAGCCTTACGAAACGGGACCTGTAAAAATACTTATTATAGGTAACTCAATAACTCAGCATAATGCATCTGAGCAAAAAGGCTGGCTCGGTACATGGGGTATGGCAGCGTCGAGTGAGGATAAGGACTATGTACATCGCCTTATTTCAAAAATCGACACAAAGACAAAGGATTACATTGTAATGTACAGAAATATTTCAGAGTTTGAAAAGTATTTCTATGATTTTAATAAGTTTATGTCAAACAACTACAAAGACCTTGCCGATTTTAATGCTGATATTATTATCGCAACATTCGGCGCAAATTGCAACAATGCCGACAATGAAATGGACCCCGAGTTTAACACACCTTATGAGTTTACGGCAAAGTATTACGAGAACATAATGAACTTCTTTAATCCGAGCGGAAAAGCAAAGATAATAGCAGGTAAAACCACTCTTACAAATGCAAATGTGCTTGCACAGATTGATGCGGCAGCCGCTTCTCATCCGGAGTGGAAGCTCGTAGATATGACGGCTTATGCAGGCGATGAATATAACGCAAAATCATATTACAAGGATTATCCGAATGTGTTTGCATCTAACGTTATAGACGGCGTTTTGATGCATCCGGGCGACAGAGGTATGGAGGCTATGGCAAACGATTTATGGAATGTATTGCCGACTCTTATTGACTCTGTAAGATAAGTTTAAAATTGTGAATTTCTGTCCCATGTGTTTCCTCTGCGAAACACATGGGGCGGATATCGGAAAAATAATAATACGATAGTCGTGTTGGAAGGAAGCTACTATGAAGAATGAACTGCTTAATAAAATCGGAGCAATTGCTACATCAATAACTTTGGTATTCGGTGTAATTAATACTTTGCCGCAAAAAAATGCGGCGGCATCAATCGGTGATGAGTTTGTCATTGACGGCGGCTTTGAAGGCTTGACTGTCGGAGAAAAACTTGGAAATAAGACGGCGGCAGGTGTGTTTTCTGTTTCATACGGAGAAGCTGCTGTCGTTGATGATGTAAAAAACACCGGAAATAACGCCGTGCACGTTATGCCGGAAAGCTCGTCGGCAAGAACATCGACGGTTACGTATACTTTTGAGCTTGGCGCAAATGTAAGCTATGAGGCAAAGGCTATGGTATATGTGTCGGACGCAATTGACGGTGCTGTGAACATAGGGGATGAGGTATCTATATACTGCCCCGCGGCGGGAACGAAGGTAACAAAGCAATTAACTTATTTTAAAGACGGATTTGCCGAAATTTCGGTAAGCGGCATAACACCGAAGGCTTATAAAAGCGCACGGCTTGTCGTTTCGGGGCCTAACGGGTATAATTGGTATATTGATGATGTAAGCTGTAAGGAGAAGGAGGTACCCACACCTACACCGACTCCCACACCCGAGCCTACACCGACGCCCGAGCCGACTCCCGAACCTACACCAAAGCCGACAATTATTCCGTCAAAATCAATGGTAGCTGACGGTGATTTTGAAAACGCACCGGTGGGCACCGTTATCGGAAATGTAAACAGACGTAATCAGTTTTCGGTTATAAGCGCAGCAAATACGGTAACCGACGAGGTTAAGGATGTAAAAGGCGTATCGGGAGAACATGCGCTTAAAATTATCCCGAATAAGAGCAATAAAGGAATATATCCCGGAGTGAACTATTTGATTTCACTTTCGGGGGGAGTGACATATTATTTGAGTGCGAGGGTATATGTCGGTGAGGAAATTCCCGACAGTGCCGAGAAGGACGGAGAGATTTATATTCGTTTCACCGATTTGGGCGGTGCGGCAAATAACGACGCATTCAATAAAAGAGGAATACTCAAGATTGAGGATGTAAACGACGGATTTTATGAGCTGCACACAGTCTACACCATGCCGAAGGATTATGCCGACGCAAGACTCAATGTAACAGGCCCTAACGGATATGTGTGGTATCTTGATGACGTTATCTGTGAGGTGGCAAGTGAAAATACGGTAATTGATAAAACAGAATTTGAAAATATGATCGGGGATAGAGATAATATCCCCGTGGTTAAAGAAGAAACGGCTGCAAAAATACATTTTTCCGTACCTCTCGATATTTCAAGCGTTAATTTTGATAACATAATGCTAAACGGTCAAAAGGGAGACGTTACAGGTGAGATGATTGACAGCCAAACATTGAATTTGAAAATAAACGGACTCGAATATGGTCAGAATTATAAATTAACCCTCGGCTCGAATACGTGGAAGAATAAATACGGATATAACGTTAATGACTTATCGGTTGAATTTATGACAACGGGTAAGGTGTTTGTTAAATCGGTAGGCTTGTATGACGGCGAGGCGGAGCTTACAAACGGAAGAATAACATCGGGGAGCATAACGCTAAAGGCAGAGAAAATTAAAAACATGACAGGCGAAACGCAAAACGCAATTGCTTTTGTAATGCTGTATAAGGACGGAAAGCTTGTAAATACAGGCAGCACGAAGATTGAAATAGAACCGAACGGGGAAATAAAATCGTCCGAGGTTTCAATCCCCGTAGCCGCAGATGATGGCAAATATATAATAAAAGCATTTGTATGGGACAGCATCAGAGGCGGTAAATCGTTGGTTGACGGAGTAACATGGAGGAATTGACGCTTTGATATACGTGCGCTTTTCCGAATTGCGATATGCGCCGCAGCACGGCGGCACAAAGGAGGATTGGAATGAAAAAGAACAGAATTATATCGCTGATTTTAGTATTGCTGTTTATATCGTCGTTTTGGGTTTCTCCGCTTGCGGCAGAAAACTATATCATTAAAACAATAAGTGCGTGCTTTCCAAACTCTGCCGGGAAACAATGCTCGTTTAGGGTATTTGATTCGGCTGACAATATTTGTTTTATTGACGAGAAAAAAACCGACAGCAGCGGAAATATTGAATTTGAGGTTGCATTTGAAAATGTTACCGCAACTTACAGATACATAATGAGAACATCGACAGATGAAAGCGAGCAGGGTGAAATTGTTGTAAACGCAATCGAGATGCAGAAGCCGGCAGACGCATATTATGTGCTTGACGAGGACTTTTCAATGCCGAGAACGGGAGATACCGAGGACTTTTCAAGATGCGCATGGGATTTGCTTGAGGGTCAATGGACTAAGGATTTATCAACATCAAACATTTATTTCGGCGGATTAAACGGAATATGGCTTATAGATAACAGTTCATCGGACAGCGTTGTTGCGAGAAGAACGTTTGAAGAGCTTGACAATTCGTTTGTGATAGCCGAAATGCGTTTGGGTATTACAAATCCGTCAAATGACGGTTGGGGATTCGGTCTTTACAGCGGCGATAAAGAAGTGATAAAGGCTGATGTGAGAAATAAAGGCTTGTATTTCGGTGACAAAATGGTATGCGTGTACTCCGCAAATCAAACGGTAGGGTTAAGACTTGAAATTGATTTTGCTTCCATGACATACGATGTGTTTGTAAACGGAAACAAAGCCGCCGAGCTTTTACCGCTGCAGGGTGCGGCAATCGACAACATCAGATTTTTCACCTCAAAAGCAGGTGTGGGCAGACTTTATACCGGCCCTGTAAGAATCGCAAAGAACTATCATGTTGCCGATGAATTTGTGCCGTACACAACCGGTACATCATTCGGTGAAAACGGAAGATGGAAAACAGAGGGTAATATAAGCGTTATTTCATCTGTGGGAACGCCTGTTTCCGATGTATACAGCCTTTGCCTTTCAGATACGCTCACAAGCGGTAAATCATTTGCCGGGCAAACACTGCGCAAGGCTATTGCCGGTGATGAGGTTATAACGTTTAAAGCGTATTCGCCGAATAAACAGATTAATATGCTGAATGTTACCGCAGGCGATTTAAAGCTTAAGATAGAAAACAACAAGCTCTATCTCAAAAACGAAAATGATGTTTACGATTATGTCAGCAATGTGCCGGGGAACATTTGGAACACGTTTAGGTTAACCGCAAATTATTTAAACGGTAAATGCACCGTTCAGGTAAACGGCAAGGAAAAGGCGTATAATAAGAAATTTGCGCAAGCCAACGGTTCAATGGACGCAATTGCATTTTCAACAGGCGTAAGTGAAAAGGACACAATTTGGCTCGATGATATTTACGTATTTGACAATCCGTCAATTCCGAGCGATTATCCGAGTACACCGTCAAAGCTCCAAAAGTCTGCAAATGATGTGCTTGTCGGTATTCAAACGTGTGATTTGTGGCATGAGGGCAAGCATTTCGGATGGGATAAAATTGCTGATTATCCAAAGAGAATACCGTATCTCGGACTGTATGACGACGGTTCTTCCGAGGTTAAGGATTGGGAAATTAAGTGGATGGTTGAACACGGAATAGACTATTCAATCCACTGCTGGTACAGACCCGGAAATGTCGGCGAACCGATAAAAGAGCCGAGAAACGGATACTCAATTCATGACGGATACTTTAACGCTAAATATAAGGATAAGATAAAATTTGCTATTGCATGGGAAAACGCAGGGTTTAGAAGGTCGGGCAATCTGTCAAATGCGGATATGCTTTCGGACTTTAAGAATAATATTGTTCCGTTCTGGTGTGAGTATTACTTTAAAGACCCCGGCTACTTAACGCTTGACAACAAGATAGTTTTAAACATTTACGATATTAAGACGCTCACGGACGCACTCGGAAGCGACGGCATAACAGAGGCTGTGGAATATCTCAAAAATGAGGTTAAAAAGCTCGGCTTTGACGGGATATATCTTATCGGTACTACTTCATCGTCATCAACCGATGTGCTGAATAGATTTAAAAACAGCGGTTATGACGCAATTTACAGTTACAGTCACGGCGAGAGCTGCTACACGGTTGCAAAAATGCAAAACGAAATTATGCGGCAAAAAGAAAACGGCATTATTTCATATATTCCGACAATCGGAATGGGACGTGATGATACGCCGTGGAACAGAAAAGCAGGCGGATTCTTAACACCGTCAGCCGTTGAACAGCTTGCAAATTGGGTTAAGAACAAATATTTCCCGAACGGAGCGTCGGGCGCAGAGCTGGGCGACAGAATGGTAGTGCTTGACAACTGGAATGAATATGGAGAGGGTCACTTCTTTATGCCGAGCAATTTGGGCGGATTCGGTTATCTTGAGGCAATAGGAAAGGTGTTCGGTCAGCCGCAGCATACAGATGTAAGACCGAAGGACACAGCAAGACTCGGTCATCTTTACGACCAAAAGAGAATTGAAAAGGTAACTCCGAGAGATGAGAACTATAACGTATTTGACGTTTTGCGTGACACACCGCTTAAGCGATGGGACTTTAACGGCAGCAGAGAAGGCTTTACGGTCGGAAGCGGAGTAACACTAACGGCGCTTACCGATACCCTTGAGATTAAGCTTAAAAGGCTGGGGCGGATAGGCTCGTATTATTACACAAAAGACCCGTCAATACTGTCGCCGAATAATCTGAATATTGCGCTCACAGGCAGGGAGGTTATTCATATTAAGTATAAAACACCGCTTACGGAGCCTAATAATTTGCAGGTTTATTTCATAACAAATGATGCAACGGCTTACTCGGAGGCAAATTCCGTCAAGGCATTCTCACCTGCTGCAAAGGGCGAATACGAGGACGCATATCTTGATATGAGCTTTAACTCAAATTGGAGCGGAACACTCAAGCAGCTTAGAATTGACCCGTTCGGATTTGGCGATGATCTTAAAAATGACCCCGGTAATTTCTATATTGACTACATTGAGATTCTCTCTTATAACATGGGAGAATATGTGCCGGAGGAATACAGGCTTGAATGTACGGGATATATGGATAATCATCAAAACATTTTAACGGACGTACCCGCAAGTCAAACAGACGGATATGTGGAGTTTACATATACAAATCCGTACAGTGAAATTCCGTGTATGGCATTTGTTGCCGAGTATAAGGACGGTTATCTTGTCAGCGTTAACTTCAGCTCCTCCAATGCGCTTATTACCGGAACATCCGCCATTACATTGCCGATACGATATACACCCGGACACAGCTACAAGGCAGGCGTATGGAATATGGAGTTAAGTCCGCTTATTGATGTACAGAAATTGGGAGAGTGAACATGAACAAATCAACAATTACAGCATTAATTACAACCGCAGCGCTTTTATCATCTGCCGAAGCACTTGCAAAATCGGTAGAGATTAAGGAAACGACAACCGAAAATCCTAATCAGACATATACGCTAAGGGTATATAACAGCAATAAGACCGCAGAGTCGGATGATATTGCGGATTTGATTTATGCCGATGAAGCAAAGTCGGATAAAGACAGGGTTGTGACGTTTGGCTTTGACTTTAACGCTGCAAGCGGATATTATCCGTATGTTATAACATCAAAATCCGGGAAGTGGGAGAAGACGGGCAGACTTTCTTTTGTAGATGATGACGAGAGAAAGAATGCCGAGGCTGAATTGGCAGCAGCGGTAATATCCGCATCTCCCGGCCCGGAGGTTAAAAGAGTTTTTAATAAGTACCCCGGCGTATTTCAGTTAGATGACGGATTTGATATTGCCGCCGATACGGAAAAGCTTAATACCTCAAAGGCGTATGATAAAATAGCAAAGCGAATTAAGGATAATTTATCTGAAGATTTCATAAAAAAGGTGTATAAAGAGGAAATGATTCTTGTTGCGGCGCAGTACGGCGATTATGAGCTTATTGCAAAAGTTGACAGCGAGTATCTTCCGGAGCTTTGCCAAACGGACGCTTTTATCACAAAGCTTTATAACGGCTTCGGCGAAAAAGAAAAGCTCGCCTCGGCAAAAGCGCAAAAGGGAGAGTATGCGTCTGTTGAGGAGTACGGCAAAGCACATGAAAGGGCGACTGCTGTAACGGCTATGAATGTATCGGAGTCATGGATGTCTCTTAAGGAGATTATCGACAATACATATAAAACGATTGGAATAACAAAGCCTGCATCAAACGATATTTGCAATAAGCTTTATTTAAAGCTGCCGTTTGCTGATACGGCAGATTATGAAGCTAAGCTAAAGGAGCTGTCAAAAGGCTCGTCGGATGACGGCGGTAAAAAGTCAACCGGCGGTGGCGGCGGAGGCGGTGGAGGTTATGTTAATCCTCAGCCGACGGTCAAGCCGCAACAGCCCGACGAAACAAAGATTACGTTTTCCGACATTGATTCTGTACCATGGGCAAAAGAGGCGATAGAAAGCTTTGCCGAAAAGGGAATTATTTCGGGCAGAGACAATAAAACATTTGCACCGCACGATACTATGCTGCGTGAGGAGTTTGTAAAGCTTATAGCCAATGCATTCTCACTTGCATCAGATGAAAAATCAAGATTTGATGATGTTGATTACAGTGCGTGGTATGCACCGTTTATAAATGCGGCTGCGGCAAACGGTATAGTTAAAGGTATTAACGAAAATCAATTCGGTGTCGGCAAAAATATTACAAGACAGGATGCGGCAGTTATTATATCTCGTGCGGCTAAGCTCGGCGGCGAGGAGTTGCCGGAGGGTAAATTTGCCGATGAAGCATCAATAGCCGATTATGCAAAGGGTGCGGTTGCATCACTTGTTAAGATAGGAGCCGTAAACGGCAATGACGAGGGAATGTTTCTGCCCGAAGATTCCATAACGAGAGCAGAGGCTGTAAAAATTGTCTACAATGTTTTAAAAATGCAGGAAAAGGATGGAGAATGAATATGAAGAATAAAATAAAAGGCTTAGTATTCGCGGTTATCCTTTTGGTTTCGGGCATTTGCACAGGTGCATCGGCTGAATTTAAGCCGCAGAATGAAACGGCATTTTTAACATCTATCGGTATTTTAAAGGGTGATGAAGCCGAAAAACCGAATGAGCTGTTATCACGTGCCGATGCGGCGTATTATGCGCTGAGGGTTATGGGATATACACAAACGCCGAAAGCCTCATCATACGTATACGGCGATGTTACGGGAGAAACTCCGAATGCCGACGAAATTGCTTATGCACTGTCACTCGGAATTATATCCGAGGCAAGTAATTTTTATCCGAATGATAAGGTTACCGTTGAGCAGTTTATGAAGATGATTATTTCGGGAATGGGTTATAAATCAATTGCCGAAAATCACGGCGGATACCCCGAAGGGTATTTGGAAGTTGCCGGAAATCTTGGAATACTCGGAAAGGGCGGTTCGTCAAATACGGAGGGTATACTTTATTCAAATCTTGATAAGCTTTTGTCGAGCATACTCGACGCAGGCTTTTTGGAGTTTTCGGAAAACGGAAAATATGAGCTGTCCGATGATGAGAATATTCTCTATGACAGATTTGATATTTACAAATACAGCGGTACGGTTACGGCAAACGCTGTTACAACTCTTACCGATTCCGACGGCCTAAATGACGAACAAATCAAAATAGCGAATACTGTTTTTGATGTGTCGGGTCATGAGCTTTATATGGATTTATCCAAAAAAATCGGCTACAAGATAAATGCTTATATAAAGGAAAATGACGGCGGCTGTGACGAGATAGTGTACTATGAGGTGCAGAATAATATAAAAACGGAAGAGATTTTTTCGGAAAACGTTGACGATTTTTCAGGCGGCAAACTCAAATACACAAAAAATGCAAAAACAAAGCAGATTGACATTCCCGGCAGCTGTAATATAATATATAACGGAAAAGCCGTTACATATTCGTTATCCGGTGACTTGTTTAAAAATAAGTGGGGAAGCGTATGTCTTGTAAAGGAAAACGGAAACGTTATCACAATGATAATTACCGCATATGAAAACTATTATGTGGGAGCAATTGACTCTGAAAAGTACACGTTATATGACGATACTGTAAACAACCGTTATGTTTCGTTTTGCAACAGCGATGAGGAACTGTCAAAGTACGCATATTTTAAAAACAAAACAGGTGTAGATATTTCATTCGGTCAAATAACGGTCGGCTCGGTTGTATCGGTTGCGTCAAACGGTGATTATTATGATGTTTTGGTGACAAACGAAACGGTAACCGGAGCGGTTAAATCGGTGAGATACGATAACGACGATACGTATATTAATGTTGACTCCAATATATATATGCTTTCAAAGGAAATGGACAGGTCGAGAGTTGCAAATATTATTGTGGGGAAAACATATACGTTTAACCTTGATGCGTGCGGAAGAATTTGTTCGGGAACGTTCAGCTATTCTCTCGGCAAAGATTTTGACTGGGTATATTTAATAAATATTTACGATGATGAGGACGAATCGGGTCTTAATTTTAAGGTTTTGTTAAAGTCGGGTAAAATCATAAACATAAAGTGCGCCGACAGAGTGACGATAGACGGTGTATCACACAAGCGTACGGATACAAAACTGATAAAGAGCAGATTTTCAAAGGACGGCATAGTACAGAGTCAGGCAATGAAATTATCGGTAAACGATGACGGTGACATAAATAAAGTCGATACGCTGTATCTGAATACCGAAAAAGAAAACAAAAGCGAGGCAGTACATTTACTCGGCGATTCGAGCGTAGCACGCAGATGGCGTTCGTGGCTTAAGTCGTTTAATGCGGATTTTGTTCTTGCGTCGGATGCGGTTATATTCTCTGTTCCGGCAGGTGCGGCAGGCAAAGCCGACAAGGGTGATAATTCCGAATATCATGTTGCAACTCCCGATATTTGGCGGGCTGACAGAGAGGTCAAAGTAACGGCATATAACTCGAATGCATACAGCTATATTGCCGAGGCGATAGTTACAACGGAAACAAAATCGGTTTCTCCCGATAATCAGGATTATGTGACGGTAATATCCGAGCTGACTCAAATGGCTGATGAGGACGGAGTTGTGGGAACGGTTATAAAGGGTATTCAGAATAATATCGAAATTTCAAGATTTGTTTCCGATGAAGGCGAGCTGACGGTAGGCGGTGTTCGTGTGGACGTCGGCGATGTAATTCGTTTCGGTGTTGATTACGACGGCAAAATAAAGAATATTATTTTGTATTATGACGCAAGCGAGAAACAGTTTATCGGCAAGCAAAACCTGTATGACAATTGGGACGAATTCCAAAACGGCTTGGTTAAGGCGTATAGGCTTCAGGACGGTTATCTGACCGCAGAGGCAGACCCGCTATGTGAGCCGGACGATGAAAACGGCAAAAAGGTTACAATCAAAACGAATGCTTACAGATATGTTGAGGTGGATATGTCGGGCAGGAAACCGTCTGTATCGAGAAGCTCAATATCGGCTGTAAAGGATTGGTACACATACGGCGACGACTACTCGTATATGTTTATGCAAAACAGGTATTACGAGGCAAGAACGCTTGTAATTTACAAATATTAAAGGTGAACGACAAAATGGAAAAACCGACAAATTCAAATTTTGATGTTACGGAAAATAAAAAAGAGATAATGAAAATAATAGCGGACAATATGCTCAAAACCAGACCGCACGGCGAGGTTAAATATATGCCGTTTATATACAGCAATGTATTTTCGTATACGGAGCTCGGATTTGAAAGTCTCGATTTAAAAAAGCTTTTCGGTGATGCAAAATCGGGAGATGTCGCATATGCGGCATTCGGACTTCTCGTTCCGTTTGAGGACGATATTTTGCTTACGGTTAAGGGACGTGTAAAGGTGATATACAACGGCAGCGCTGTTTTGACATCCTTTGGCGGGGAGGCACAGGTAAGACTGCACGTTTTAAAGGGTATAAACAATATTTTCATAAAATGCGAAGCGACGGACGACGAGTTCGGATTTAAGTTTGTTCCGTCAACGGTTCATTATCCGAAAATGTGGGCAAAGGATTATCTCTACTACATAAGAGAAGTGTTTACCTTGGATGAATTTAGGAAAGAGCAGGGAATTGCCGTTTCAAAGCTGTACAGAGGTGCGACTTTGGACGGGGTGACCGATTTTGAAAAGGGTATAAGAGAATATGTATTCCCGAACGTTAAAAGGGATAAAAAAGTGAATTTGTCCGAAATATTCGATTCAAACGGCTGTTTTCTTGCTCTTACCTATATAAAAAACGACGGAAGCTTTGAAGTAAAAACGGATAATAACTATACGCTGTATGTAAACGAAGTAAACCGTCCGTGCGGTGCTGTATCGGTTAATAAAGGCGATATTGTCGAGATTATGTTCGGCAGTGCGTCAAGCTTTGAAATTATAGGAAGTGCGCAATACGAAATACCTTTTCTTTCGTCGAGAAAGGAAAATCAGATTTTGCTTTTGCAAACCGATACCGATAAGCTGCCGGAAATTCAGTTTAAAAGTCCGTATACGTTTAACGGAAAAAATGTATTTTGGAGATTGTGCGGCGGCGAATATTTAAGACCGTATCTTGACACGTATTTTTATGGGCAGTGGTTTTATGCAATAATGGTTGGCAATTACGGGCTTTTAAAAGCGTCGGAGATAATCGGCAGTAAGTATCTTGATTATTTTAAGGACGCAACAAATACCATGGCCGATTTCTACCGGCTGATGAAATATGAAACGGAAATTTTCGGAGCGCCGTCATTTCTTGGCAGAGGTATGAAACTTCCGGACCTTGATGCGATAGGCACAATGGGAATGAATTTTGCCGAGCTGTACAGAATTGACAAAAGCGAAAATGTAAAATATCTTCTCGGCGTTCTTTCGGACGCAATTGATAAAAATATTCCGAGATTTGATGACGGAACGTTTAACCGTGGCAAAACCATGTGGGTGGACGATACGTTTATGAGCTGTCCGTTTCTTGTGAGAATGGGTAATATAACAGGTGACAGAAAATATTACGATGATTGTATGACACAAATAAGAGGCTTTAAAAAACGGCTTTATATTGATGATTTGCATCTTTTCTCTCACATTTACTTTACCGAGGATAAAAGAGCGAATAATGTGCCGTGGGGCAGAGGCAACGGCTGGGTAATGTTTACGCTTTCGGAATTGTTTGAACATTTGCCTGCCGACTATGACGGACTTGGCGAGGTTATAAGCCTTTTCAAGGAATTATCTCAAAGCATAAGGGAGCTTCAGGATGAAAACGGTATGTGGCATCAGGTTTTAACTGATCCCGAAACGTATGCCGAAACATCATGCGGCGCAATGTTTATTCTTGCAATGTCACGAGGTGTCAGGGCAGGTATATTGGATGAATCCTATCGTGAGGTTATCGATAGCGCATGGAACGGAATTTGCCGAAATGCGATAGATAAGGACGGAAATGTTTACGGCGTTTGTAAAGGCTCCGGCTGTAGCTATGATAAAGCATATTATGCCGCTCTTTATACGGTTAAAAATGATGATCACGGCACGGGAGTTGTGCTCGCTGCGCTTGAAAGTCTGATTAAAATGTAAATAAAATGTACATAAGCACGCCGATATAGCGACGATGCTTATGTACATCAAATTTGGATTGCTCCGGCGATTTTATGGTTATATAAAGTTGTTTGGGGCAATCTTATTTTATTCAAACCGCAAGTTTTTGGGGAAATGTGGTTATTGCGAGTCGTTTTTAAATTGTTTCCTGTATTCCGACGGAGATATATCCTTTATTTTTTTAAATGCACGAATAAATGTGGAAACAATGGGGTATCCGACTTGCGCGCTTATTTCATTTACTGATAAATTCGTCTGGACAAGCATATTTACTGACTGATTTATGCGGAGTACCGTGAGGTAATTTGTAAATGTTGTGCCTGTTTCCTCTTTAAATTTACGTGAAAGGTATTTAGGCGATATCCCGAAAATATCGGCAACATATTCAATTCGGCAATTAGCGTCCTGATAATGCAAATCCACATATTTTTTAATTGCATTTATATCAACCTTTGTATCCTTTTGCGCATTGCTTGATATTATTTCGAGCAGATTTTCTATAAATGAGAAAATTTCCTGCGTTTCTTTTTTTACAATGTTGTCCACCAATTCCGAATCGGACGCATATTCAATCTCATACTCTATATCGTTGTTTCTAATTATGCTTAGTATCATGTTGATAATCCGTTTATAAAGGTTTTCGAGATCCTCCGATGAAATATGCCTTTTAATATTATTCAAAACAATATTTTTAATCAGCTTAAATGCCTGAGCCGTTTGACCTACCAAGCAGTAGTCGTTGATTTTAAGCTCATCGTCTGCCGAGAGTAAAATCGGGTTTTTTGCACCGCTTTTATATATTGACAAATTCAGTCGGTTGCGTTCGAGGTTTGTTTTGTTTGCAATCTCTTTTGTGGCATTGTAATGAGATTGACGAAGTCCTTTTATATCCTTATATACTCCGCCTGCGGCAATATAAAGCGATATGTAAAGATTATCAGCCTCAAGTAAATCCTTAATGCAGGATATACACGATGATATAGTGTTATCCTGGTCGGTATCCGGCAGATTAAGCAGAAGATAGAACGTGTCGGAGGTTTCACTCGGTATAACATACGTTTTAAAATGCTCGGCAAAAATACATTTAACAACGGTAATAAATCCGTTAAATATGCGGTTATATTCCATTGTGTTATATTCGCTGTAAAATTTATCTGTCAGGCTTATGTTGAATATAACCGAACAGAAGTAATCGTATTCAAAGTCGATAGGATCGTCTTGCAGCAAATAGTTTGTTGCGTCCTCTATATAATACTCGTTTTGATTTAGCAGAGTAATCAAATTTCGCTCCTGAACGAGAGTGAGAGAGGATTGAAGCTGTGATTCGAGTTCGTTCTTTTCGTCCTGAATTTCGCTGAACAGATTGTCGAGCTTCATGACGGGGTCTTCATTTTTTTTACTTTCGGAGCTGTCGGAGCTGCTAAGCCTCGTGATAAGCTTGTTTATAGGCTTGTAAACCTCAGTTACGCTGAATTTTGCAAAGAACAGAACAGCTATAATAACGAGTATCAGAGCAAAGAACAGTACAAGTACAAATCCTAAAATTTTTGAGTGAATATCCTTGTACGGCATGAAAATAACATACGAATATCCAAGCACCGAATCATATGGGGAGTAGGATATGACGATGTTGTTGTCTCCTTTAAGCCGATAATTAAAGCACGAATTTACGTTGTTTATACAATTGTTAAAGAAAGTTTTGTCAAGCTTGTACGGGAACAGAGATGTTTTGTCGTAAGCTTTTGACTGATGCTTGTTTACGATATTAAAAAAACTGTTCGGAGTAAGCTTATTCTTTTCGAGTATATCGAAAAACTGCGAAATCTTTATATTAATAACAATTATATTGTTTAACGGCGTGTCGTTTATCCTTGTAAAAACAATTGGTATTACGTTAGCGTCGCTTGAAAATTTTTCGACATTCGACGGTGACAAAATTTGATGCTGCGTCATAGGGCTTTGATATTTGAGCCAATACTCGCTCGGATAATCCTTGTATGTATACGTATTGTCAAAAAAGTCATCAACGTTGTATTTGCCGATTGTTCCGTAAACAATACGCTTTGTGCGGTTTAAAATAAATGCACTGTCGATAATGTTGCTTGTTTGATTGAGATAATTCAAAACCGTCACGGCTTTATAAATATCCTCCTGGTTTACGTTGTTTTCGTTTTTTGTTACAACGTTCATAAATTCATTGTCGAGATAAAGCATATCAACGTTATTAATAAGATTGTTTATTGAGTTTTCCGTTTGCGAACAAATGGAAACGAGGTTGGTACGATAGCTTTCAATTAAAATGTCTTTATATGTTCTTGAGAAGAAACAGACGGACGCAAACATGAACAGTATAAATATAATAGAAGGTATCAGAACCAAGATATAGTTTCTTAAGAAAAATCTGTTTTCGAGAAATTCCATAAGCCTTTTTTTTATTTTTGTATTTTTCATGCTGTGATTTCACCTCGAGCGAATATGATTTATATAAAAAATTATATCATAATAATATTTTTTTGTCAATATATAAATGTAATCAGGTGGATAAATGCAAGCTAATCTAAAAAACGCAAATTCCGCAAACACTACCAAATATGCCGTTTTTAAGGGGAAAGTGGGATTTTGCACACTTGTTTTGTAAAATCCCATGTGGAAAAATGCATTCAAAAGTGGGAAAATGCATATTGACAACCGAGAAAATTCAATGTATGATGAGAATACAGAAAAGAGGTTATCGACTGCATAGGGGGGAGCATATGAAACACAAAAAAAAATACGCAATTATTTCGGTGGTTTTGGTAGCTGCAGCTGTTATCTGCGGAAGCGTTATCGCCAATAAAGATATGTTTAAGCCAAACGTTACAATAGCAATAGGTAACTGGCCGAGAACGGATGATCCCGAAATAGAGAAATATAATTCGCTTAAGGATTTTTACAAAAAAATATATCCGAATGTTGATATAACTCCCGATACATATGACTTTTCGGTTAATACGTTTGAGGAAATGGCAAGAGAAAACAAGCTGCCGAATTTGTACAGTGTTTATTTTACGGAGATAAATAAAATAATCAGCCGTGGTTATGCGGCTGACATAACGGATGAGCTTGAAAATATGGGATGGAAAAGATACATCAATCCCGATATACTCAGTATGCTGACAGACGGCGAACAAAGAGTATACGGCGTTCCGGGTGAAGTATATGTACAGGGACTCTACATTAATAAAAAGATATTCAGACAGGCAGGTCTTGTAAATCCCGACGGAAGCATTATGATTCCGGATAATTTGGACGAGATGGCAAAGTATGCCCGAATAATTAAAGAAAAGACCGGAAAAGCCGGATTTTGTATGCCGACTACCGAAAACGGCGGCGGATGGCATTTCTTAAATATTGCATGGGATTTCGGTACAAGATTTATGAAGTCGGACGGAGCGGGTAACTATATTGCAACATTCGATACCGACGAGGCAAAACAGGCGCTTCAATACGTTAAGGATTTACAGCATGTATATCATGCGCTGCCGGACGAAAAACTGATAAGTATCGGTGAAGCGAGAAAGCTTTTTTCAACGGAACAGGTTGCAATGATGTTTATGAACTTAAACGAAAACGTATTTCTGACAAAAAGCGGCATGGCGAAAGAAGACATAATGGTTGCGAGAATGCCGGAGGGAATTGCCGGAAGATATGCGCAAATCGGCGGTAAGGTATGGATGTTTTCAAAAGACTCCTCAAGCGAGCAAATAACGGCGGGACTTAAATGGCTTGACTTGAGAGGATTCGGGCCGATTTTAAACGACAGTCAAATCGATGCATTTGAAAAAATGATTAACGGATACAGAGAAGAAGGACAAATAGTACTGAGCAGACGGGTTTTTGATATGTGGACAGACTATGAAACAAATAAGAAGATTAACGAGATTTATGAAAAGTATTCAAATACCGAAAAGAGTGATTATGAAGATTATTTAAATTTTAACGGTGTTATTCTTCGTCCCGAGGAGCCGTCGCATTGTCAGGACTTGTATGCTATATTGGATAAGTGCATACAAAAAGTCATTATTGATAAAGACGCGGATGTTTCCGCACTTATAAAGAATGCAAATGCAGAATTTCAAACTCAGTATCTTGATAATGATAAGTATTAAAAAGTGTTGTTAGGGGGTGTAAGAACATAATGAAAGATATAAGATACGGGTAAAGAAAAAGGCTTTGACGCAGTAAAACCGACACATCGGGAACAGGCAAATAAATTTATTTGCCGGGTAACAAGTTTAAAATTGCGGCGACTAGATTTATTTGTGCGCAAATTTTATTAAAATATTTTAGAAAGAAGGAAAAATAATGAAGAAAAGAGCATTGTCAGGAATTATGGCAGGTTTAATTTGCCTAAGTTCAACGGCTTTTGCAGGTGTTTCTCCGATTGACCGCGGAGCGGATACCTCCAAGTATTTCCCTAATGCAACTAATTTGGAATATGTTGCAAAACCGGAATTCAGAGCATATCCCGAAGGTAAAAAGGTTACCCTGCATGATGCGGCATATACGTTTATGCTTGCTGAGGGTAACGGAGTAAGCGAGATTGACGCACGTAAGCATTTTATAGTTCTCGATGAGTTCGATATGCAGGACGGCAGCGGCAGAAAGGAATACTTGGTTATGACATATGAAGGCTACGGAGTTCAAAAATTTGACGAGGATCCTTCATACGGTAAATTTGATCCTACAAGACCGCAGAATATAGGCTATCGTCTTAATTCTCCCGACGGTACGTTTACAACCGATTTGCAGCGTAAAGTAGGCGAGGATAATCCGGAGAATAAGGTGAGTCATTCGCTGATGAGCGATGAAGGCTGGATAAGCGAGCCGTATTTGGGTGAGCCGTACTCTGTACGAGGTGAGGATGGTTACGGTGGTTTTACACTCCCGAAAAGTATAAGAGATTATATTAATACCGAGCATGAGTGGCAAAATGACGGATGCTTAAACAATCCCGAACCGTATACATTTAAAGCCGGAATAACATTGCCGTCATATGCCGAAATGGAAAAGTACATGGGTATATACGGTGTTAAGGACAATGTGCAGGGCTTGAAAATTGACGGGCAGCACGCTTGTGTCACATACGGCGGAAACGGTGATTCATGGGGAGCAGATTGGGGAGAAGTTTGTTCATGGATGCTCAGAACCACAATGACGGAAGAAGATAAGAATAACCCGGGAAATGATACCGTATGCCTGGCTGCTGTTCCTATGCATGAAAGTGTCAATCAGCCGTGGGGAGATCAGCACGCAGACCATAAGAAAGTTATAAGACCGATTTTCTGTCTTACAGAGGATTTCTTTAAAAATGTTAAGCTGAATGTTTCAAAGGGCATATATGACGACGGAATTGCTTATAACGCTAATGGCGACGCATTCAGATCCGGACTTGCAACGGGACCTGCCGTTCGTGAAATTATGAGAAAATACAACACTGAGGCCGATTTGAGAAACTTCGGATATACTGAGGATGAAATAAATCTTATCGTGCCGGGTTTGGAAAATCAGAAATGGAGCAGATGGGATTCCTTGGGTGCAAGGCACTATACTGATGAGGAATACATCTTTAAGCTTGCCGACAGTGATAAGAAGTTTGTATTGCTTGATGAAGAAGACGATACTCATGAGATGTTTGTAATCACATACGATACATACGGAACACGTAAATATTATACAGGGTCCGTGCCGGAGAATAATGTTTACATGGATTACGAGCAGGACGGGAAAATTTATAAGTGGCTTG
Source organism: uncultured Clostridia bacterium (assembly GCA_934486495.1). Classification (GTDB taxonomy): domain Bacteria; phylum Bacillota; class Clostridia; order UBA1381; family UBA1381; genus RGIG9115. Next base: position 12,206 of record CAKSPW010000018.1, on the reverse strand, counting down.
AAAATAAATTCTTGACTGAAGGAAATACAAGCGACGGCGTTACATACAAGCTGCCGGACGGTATTATTAATCATTTGGTACAAAGCACATGGTATTCAGAGCCCGGAACACCGTGGGATGGTAAATATAAGTATACTCAAAAGGCAACGGCAAGAATCTCATTGCTCAGCGAGACGGAGTGGAAGAGATATAATCACTTCTTGGGTGCAAGAGATAATTTCGGAAACGATGATGCGTCAAGAGCAGATTTGTCGGGATGGTTTATAAGAACAGCTCCGATATTTAATGCAGGTAACAACCTTGGATATGTCAGAAGCACATCAGTTAAGAGCGACGCATCGCAGGGAGAAGAATATCCGATAGGCGCTGTTGCAAGATGGTGGTACAATACTTCACTTTTGGTAAGACCTTGCTTCTTCCTCAATAACGAATTTGTATTAAACGAAAAGCTCGATACAGAAGCGCTTGGTATGAAGGTTAAGGAATATATAAGAAAGTACTATACAAGAGATCAGTTTAAAGCATTGACTTTTGCCGATGGTTCTTCATATTCGGAAAAGGAGATAACTGACATCTTCGGTAAACCAATTGAAATAACAAAGGTAGAGCTTTTAGATGAAAACGGAAACGCTTTAACGGCTCTTACCGCAGGCAAAAAGGTAAAGGTAGTTTACACAATCAACAATAACGGTGACAGCGACAGAGAAATGACAGCTATTATTGCGTGCTACGATAAGACGGCAGGTACAATGAAATCAGCCGGATGCAGCAGTATAGAAAACGTTCCCGGCGGAGCGAAAGCACAAACCGTTACGGCGTTTATGCAGCTGCCGAGCAATGTTGATAACTTAAGAATATCAGCTTATTTGTGGGACAGCTTAAACGGAATGACGCCTGTTGAACCGACAAAACCATTTGAAGTTTAAGAAAAAGACATATGGGAGCGTGTTATGCGCTCCCATGCAACTTACAAGTATGGAGGCATATATGAATAGATTTAAAAAAACTGTTATTTATGCAGTTATTATATCGATATTAAGCGGATTTTTTATAAGCGTAAATGCTGAAACAACAATAAATAAGCAGTCAGAGGTAGGAACATTATTAAGTGCGCTGAATATAACTTTAAGCACGGATACCGATATAAATAAGGAACTGACAAGAGCCGAGGCTGCGTATTTGGTTTCAAAATTTATGAATTACGAAAATACGGATTTTGACGCAGCGGACGGAATATTTGCCGATGTGAACTCTCAAACCGATTATGCGGGTTCTGTTGAATTGCTTCACAGAGCCGGTGTTTTATTGGGTAACGGAAATTCCATGTTCAGACCAAGCGATACTGTTACTTATTCGGAAGTGATTACCATGATGGTCAGAGCAATGGGATACAAGGACGAAATGGTAGGCTCGGGAATTAAGAATTATGAAAAAAAGGCGAGCGAGATAGGATTTATACGCGGAATCAGCGGACTTAATTACGACACCGGCGTTACGTACGGTGTATTAAACACGATTATTTACAATGCACTCAAGTGCAATATTTTGAAGGCGGACAGCTATACAGGCTCTATGATAGAGTATAAAACGGGCGATACGGCTCTTAACGAATATTTTGACGTATGGTCGGCGGAAGGCGTTGTTACCGAAACAGAGGTAACCGCAATTGCAGGCGAAACATCCTCTTTGGTAGGAGAGGTTAGGATAGGCAAAGATACATATATTGCGGACTATAAATTGGTTGAAGAATTTTTGGGACAGAATATAAGGTTTTATTATAAATTAGATGATAAGAACGACGATAAAATATTTTTGTATGCATATGATACAAAATCAACGACGGTAGTGTTTGACGCAGATGATATTGACAGTTACTCGGATAGAGTTTACACTGCCAACACAGGCAATTCATCAAAGAAATACAGACTTGACCAAAATGCCGATGTAATTTACAACGGACGGTATTTATACGATTGGGGAGACGGCTCGCTTCTCGTTCCGCAGCTCGGAACGGTTAAGCTTGTCGATGCAACGAGCAACGGCAGATATGACCTTGTTATCGTTACATCGTATAAGGTGATGTCGGTTTCAAAGATTGATGAGGACGGCACACTGTATGATAAAATAGACTATAACAACACTTTAAAAACGGATTCGCAGTATTTGACTGTGACAGACGAAAACGGATATGCAAGCTCTTTTGCGCTTATAAAGCAGGATGATATCATTTTTGCGGCACAAAGCATAGATAAAGATGTTACGGAAATAAAGGTGTCAAAAAATATGATATCGGGAAAGGTAGAGTCTGTTTCTTCGGAGGACGGCGAGGACTATCTTGTAATCAACGGTGACAGATATTTTGTTTCCGACTACTTCTACAAGACGGAAGACTATTCATATTCCGGTAAGTTTGAAGCATATAAGGGCAAGGAAAAAAGCTTCCGACTCGATCCTAACGGTGAAATTGCAACATATGTAAATGCAGGCGTAAGCTCGGAGTTTGAGCCGGGATATCTTCTTAAGGCTTATATAGATTCAACCGACGCAGAGGACGAGCTGTGGCTCAAGATTTTGACAAAGGATAACGAGAAGAAGAATTTTAAAGTAAACAGCAACGTTAAGGTTGACGGAAGAAAACGCGGCAAAAATGCTGAGGATATGATTAAAAGCTTTGCAAGTGAAATGCGCAATGACGGAACGTGCGTAACACGCCGCAGCGTCATTACATACAAGGTAAACGGCGACAATAAAATAGTTGAGGTTGATTATCCGTATACCGATATGCCCGAGAATGGAGAGGCAGAGGATTCTTTCCACAGATATGCCTCATATATGAATAACGGCTTACAGCAAAGAAACGGCGTACTCGGCGGCAGAGTTGTTATAGGAAATCCGACATGGGTTTTCTCTGTACCGAATAACGAGCAGACGGCTGATTTTGATGATTTTGAAGCATTCAGCTATAATTTTGAATACGACAAATGGATAAAATTTGACGCTTACAGCTATCGTAAACCGGCTGTTGTTATGGATGTAATGGTTACACATGAGTCAAAGCAGGAGAATATGAGAGACGGCGGAGGATATCAGCTCGTTACGAATATCAGTCAGTGCATGGACCCCGACAACAATCAGACAGAGGAGCTAACCGTAATGGAGGGCGCTGATATTCATAAATACTATGTTGCCGACGGCGTAAACCTCGGAAATATAGACAAGGGTGATATTGTAAGATTCGGTTTCGACAGGGACGGAAAAATATCGGATATTGTAAAGTATTACGATTGCAGTGAGGATAAGGTTGACAATAATCAATACAGCTACAAGTGCGAAACGTATGCAATAAATGCCGATTACGCAAACTTTGTAGGCGGAATTTACGATATTAACAACGATGTTGTAAGAATGTTTTACGGTAACGTTACACCGACAAAGAATACCGAATTCCTTGTAAACAAAGTCAGCGGCTTTAAAAAGGTTGTTTTCAATACCAAGATAAAAAAGGCGGAGGTTGTCAATGACCTAAGCTCGGTTACAACCTATAAAAACGGAGAAGGCGATTACACAAGAGTAGCAGTTTCATTCCGTCATGGAGCTCCGCAATATATGTATATTTACACTGATAAATAAAATGCGGCGCTGTTTCATTTTTGACTTTGCGCATAAAGATACAGAAAGGAATTATCATGAAAATTAGTATCAAAAAAATTATATCGATTTGCATAATTTCAGTAATGCTTACATCGTTATATCCTGTTGTACTCGCAAAAAATACTGTTGGTGAAACAAAGCTCGGCAGTTTTAACGAAAGTACGCCGCAAACGAATTTGTTTTGGTTTGAGAACTATGAAGAGCCGTTTGTTTTGCTTGATGAAAAGGACGGCGCTTTGCTCGTAATGAGTGACAACAGCTGGGGAGAGGCAGCGTTTGACGAACGCGGAGGACAAAGATTTGTGCCCGGTAAAGATGGCAATATTGCAAAATGGCTTGAAGACAATAATCCGCTGCCTGAGAATTTACAAAAATATATTTTAAATATCAGCCGTCTAACCGAGGCAGGCGCCGACGACGGCGAATGCCCCGATGAGTATGCGGCGGAGAGCAGATTTTCTTTGCTTTCGGTGACAGAGCTTATTAAGTACGCTCCGAAAATAGGAATTTCCGAGGTTTCGGAGACCGGCTGGTGGCTCAGAAGTCCCGAGGGCAAAAAAGGCAAGTCGTCGGACGCTATGTACTGTAATTCCAACGGCACTATTACAAACGCATCGGCTTCAAGCGTACACGGAGTAAGACCGATTTTCAGCATAGACTTAAACTTTGTTAAAAATGTTAAGTTGGACGTTGAGGGCATGGGAACGGCACTTAAAAAGGTTATAAACAGGAATTTTTCTAAAAGTGAGCTTAAAAGTGCAGGCTATTCCGATTTGGAAATTAACTCAATTGCAAGCGGAAAGCCGGGAACGAATGAAACAATCGAATATATCGGTCCGAAAGCCGATGTAGGAAAGATAAACGACATTAACGACAATACCTTTTCTTTAAAGTTTACGGTTTCCGGCTCGGAGCCTCCGACTTATTGCGTTAAATATACGGTTGACGGTGAGGAAATGCAATCGAAAACGCTGACGGTATCGGGAGAAGGAAAATATGAGTTTGAAGTGCCGAAAACATACGGAAAGCATGATGTAAACATAAAGGTTTATAAGGGCAGAAAAAAGGTTTACGACCAAACTCATGTAATAACTTATTTAAAGAATTACGAGAAGCAGTTTATGCAGGATTTCTGGCGTAAGGGCTTTGCAACACACATGGGCTTCGGTTACATGTATGATTTGGATATCGACTACATGGAAAAGGCAGGAATATACTACCGACGTGACGAGGTGCCGTGGAACTGTATGCAGTACAGCAGAAGCGAATATACATATCTTCCGCAGTGGTGGTATGCAAACGATGAGTTTTTGGAAAGAGGTCATCAAAATGCCGCAATAGCGCAGGCAGGAAATGTTTTCTTCCTCGCAAACGGCGATGTGGACGGTGACGCTCCTCACGAGAGATGGCAGCTTGACGGATTTGCAAAGTATGCACACACAATGTATACAAAAAAGCACGCAAAATTTCTTGAAGTGTGGAACGAGCCGAACGGACGAGGCTTTTGGAAGCCGGAGCCGAATATTGAGGATTATATAAATCTTCTAAAGCATACGTACAGCTATGTCAGGGAACAAGACCCGGAAATTGAAATAGGCTCTTTTGTTACGGCAGGTACAGATACAAACTTTATTGTGCAGGGTATGGAGCTTGGCGCTTATCCGTACAGTACGGCGATAGTATTTCACCCGTATATTTATCCGGATTTACCGGCAAATAACGGTCTTTTGAAAAATACCCTGAACAAGGTTGATAAGATTGTTATGAATTACGGCGGCTGGAGAGATACGGCTGTAACGGAAATAGGCTGGCCTACAAATTACGGCGGAAATTCGCAGGAGGAGCAGGCAAGAGCCATTATTCAAAACTTTGTTATCGGCGATGATGTCGGACTCAGATACAACTTTGCTTACGACCTGAAAAACGACGGAACGAGCGTGCTTGACGGTGAGCATCAGTTCGGAATTTACGAGCATAACATGACCCCGAAAAAAGCATATGCAGCCGTGAGCGCATATAACTGTGAGCTTGAGGGCGCATTGTTCCACGGAAGCATTGATTTGGGATTTGGTGATAAAAACAGCACATACATCTATTCAAAGGAAAAAAATCCTGTAATTGTTTCGTGGATGAATTCGGGAGAAGGAGAGTATGATTTCGGCAGCGGTGCGATTGTAAAGGATATGTACGGAAACGTAATTAGCAAAGACGGAAAAGCCTTTATCGGACTTAACCCGATTTATGTTACAAACGTAAGCGACGATTGGTTCAGAAAAAGTGCAGAGCAAAATATAACCGATAAGCAAAACGATTGGCTTAAGCAGTACGGCGGATATTTCTCTGCGGCAAACGTTAAAAAGATAAGCAAAATATTCAATGACGGTGCGTCAAAACTCAAAAACGGCGGAGTCAGTGCGGAAAGCTTGAGAGTATGTATTGACGAATGCTTTTCTGCAGGCGAGCTTGTAAAGGCAGAATTTCGCAGCGGAAAAATGGACAATGAAAAAATGTCGACGGTATTGTTTGCTATATACAAAATTGCCGAGCGATATGCAAGCTATATGATGATTTTGGATGACGCAGCCGAAAGGTTTGTTGCGGATGCCGAAAAAGCGTATGAAAACTCCGAGAGTCTTGCAAACGAAAGTCATAAAAAAGACGGTTATACCTTGATTTATACCGATAATATTCTTCGCTATGCAAAACGTCATATTGAAGATGCCAAAAAGGTAATCAATGAGAGTGAAAACCCCGCAAAAGCCGGAATAATATCGGCATGGTCATATTTGGGATTAAAGCTTTGCTCATGGTATGACAGCTTGTATACCGAGGAGGACGCTTCAAACCTTATGATTAATATGCTTTTGGATAAATCTCAAAAGAAAGTATATTACGGTGAGGATAAGACGTTTTCTTTGAACATTGCCAATTTCGGTAAAAAGGATGTTAAGGCGAGAATCGAGCTGTATGACCAAAACAACAATCTTTTGGGCAGCGGTGACGAGAGTGTAATTAAGGGCGGCGGAAATGTCGATATGTCGGTACGTGGCTGTATTGTGCGTGACGGCTTTGACAAAAACAAGACACTGATATTTAAGCTGATTGAGGACGGCAAGGTTATAAAGACTGAAAGCTACAGCATTATCGTTGAGGACTTGGTTGAGGTTAGCTTAAATTCCGCAAGAAAGCCTATTTCAAGTCTTGATGAAATAAGCTTTACGCTTAAAAATCCGTTTGAAACGAATAATACGGTTAAGGTTGAGTTTAGCTGTCCGTATATTCAGCTTGGATTTAACGAGTTTACAACAACTGTTCCGGCAGGTAAAACGACAGTGGTAAATGTAAATGTTAAAAGTGCCGAAAACACAGAGTATCACTATTATCCTTTCTATATAAAGGTATATAACGAGGCAGGGCAGCTGACATCAAGCATAACAAAGCTTCTTGATTTCTGGCTGGCGGTTAAGAGTGAAAATTCGATTGATGTTGAGAAAACAAGCAGTATTGAGGATTGGAAGGACGCTTATCCGATTTACATCAATTCTCCCGATGACCCCGACAAAAAAGAACAGTGGTACAATATGGACCTCGGTGCAAGAACGCTTGTTAAATGGGATGAGGAAAATCTTTATTTCTTAACTGACGTTTTTGACGACAAATTTACGCAAATGGCGGTTTCCTCGTCAATATGGCAGGGCGACTGCGTGCAGGTTGGTATAGACAGTAATAATTCGGGACAGTATGATTTGGACGCCAACGAAATCGGTGCGGCAAAAACACCGCTCGGAGTGCAAATGTATATGTGGACGTCGCCCTTTGGGTCGTCGGAGCTACCGGCGTCATGGGCTGAGGTTACAAGAAGCGATAACGATAACGTAACACGATATATAATGAAAATGCCTAAGGGACAGCTTGCGTCTGGCAATATATATGAAGGGCAGATAATGGGAATTAACGTTGCTCTTAACGACGCCGATGAATTCTTAAGAGATTATTATGCAGAGTATACTCAAGGAACGGCGGTGTTTAAAGACTCATCTTTCTACGCTAAATTTAAGCTGATAAATAAAGAGAGTATAAAAATGCAAAACAAAGCGGCGGGCATCATATTCCCCGAGGTACTCAATAATGCACAGACAGACAGTACCGCAGGCGACAGCTCTGTATTTATCGATATAGCCGGTCATTGGGCAATGACGCCTGTATACGAGCTTAAAAAGAGAGGTATCGTTAACGGAGTTTCGGAAACGGAATTTGCGCCAGAAGCAAATATAACACGTGCGGAATTTCTGTCGATTCTCACAAGAATGATGGGACTTTCGGCGGGAAAAGCCGATTACAGCGATGTTTCTGAAAACAGCTGGTATTTCGGCTCGATAGGTGCGGCTGAAAAAGCCGGAATTATAAATAAGCATTTTGTCGGAGAGAATAACGAGTTTAATCCGGATAAGGCAATAACAAGGGAAGAAATTGCGGTTATGCTTTATGATGCGGCTAAGCTTGCATATGTTGATTTCCCGAAATATACCGAGCCGCTATATAAATTCGACGACACGGAAAGCATTTCTCCGTATGCTAAGGAAAGCCTTGAGGCAATGTATATGTCGGGAATACTTTCGGGATACGATGACAATACAATAAAGCCTCAAAGTACAGCCACAAGGGCTGAAGCGTCACAGATGCTGTACGGATATTTAAATTTACTTTAATGCAGAAAGGAATGGTAACAAGATGAAATTTAAAAAAATAATTGCTTCTCTGTTAAGTATGACAGTGTTATCCGCAGCAATACCTGCTTTTGCCGATATTATTCCCGGTCCGGTCAATGTCGGAAGTTTGCCTGACGGATATATTATGATGACAAGCTTTGATAATATATTCAGAATGAAGGACGATCCGAGCAAAACCTTTGTAATGCTCGACGGTAACCCGGACGGTGATAATTCTTCGTATTATGTTATGACATATGACGGATACGGTTATCATGAATTTGATAAAAACGGCTCCAAACGTTTTAATCCCAACAATCCGAACAATATGGCATATTGGCTTAACAACGATTTCAAACTTAACGGTAACGATAAAGGGCCGCAGGATAACACAGTGTATAAGCTGCCCGACAGTATAATAAACGGTATAGACTATGAGCATGAATGGGTAACCGAAAGCGGGAATCCCGGCTCTGACTGCGCAGATGTTGACGGAACGGGATATTACGTTGAAAAGGCGGGTATAGGCTTGCTTTCGTATTCGGAAGCGATTGACTACAACGGTATATACGGCTGTATAGATAATTTCAGAAACGGCTCCACATATTTGGTAGGCCCGAATGACGGCTGGTTTTTAAGAACCTGTATGCCCGACAGTGCAATGCTTGCGATACGTCCGAATTTTGAACCGGGTAAAATCCTTGCATGGGACACTAAGGTGCCGCTGAGTATCAGACCGACATTTTACCTGACATCGGACTTCCTGACGAAAAACGGCGCTTTGCTCGATATGAAATACATCGGTAAAAACGTTAAGCAGGCAATCACGCAGAACTGCACACGTGAAGACTTGGAAAAGGCAGGATATTCCGACAGTGAAATACAATCGCTTTTCAACACTTCACAAAACTCGCAGGAAAGTATATCCGTAAACGTTAATGTGGGTATAGATGAAAATCCGTATGCGGAGATTCAGCTGACAGGAATACGGAACGTTTCATATAAAGCGATTTACGGAACAGAGGGAGGAGCAACATCCTCGGTCACATTAAAAAACAATGCTGAAAACCGCATAGAATTTGACATGGATTTTGATGAAATAAAAAATGTGTTTGTAGAGGTTTACAGCGACGACCAAATGGCGAAAAGGGTAGACAAAAGAGTATCTAAAATCAAGTCGTATAAGTCACAGCCGCTCGAATCGCTGCGGCAAAGAGGATTTGCAACTCATTTCGGTCAGGGAACAAATTCCGAAAAGGATATAAAGCTCTTAAAAACAGCAGGTGTAAAGCTTGTAAGAGATGAGGTATATTGGAACGTTGTCGAGCAGGAAAAGGGTGTTTATCGCTTTGATATGGGCATGACAAATTGGGTTGATACGCTTTATGCAAACGGAATTGAATCAATTGTCGTTTTGTCATACGGAAATCCGCTCTATTTCGATAAGCGTGCTCCGGTGACGCCTGATGAAATTAAGGCATACGCAAATTACTGTAAAGCGGTAGCCGAGCATTTTACCAACGTAAAGACCTTTGAGGTATGGAACGAGCCGAATGTCGGCGGATTTTGGAACGGTAAGCCGAATGCGGACGAGTATTCAAATATGCTCAAGGTGGCATCAAATGCAATAAAAGAGGTACGTCCCGATGCAAAGGTAGTCGGAGGTGTTGTGTCAGATTACAGAACGGCAGAGAGCTTTTTGAAGAAAATGCTTGAAAACGATACGTATTCGTGTATAGACGCTGTTTCAATTCATCCTTATTACTTCTACAAAGACCAGGACAGAAGCTTTTTTGAAACACGTATAAATGTTAATAAAGGCTTGGTTGATAACCTCGGCGGATTTAAAGACCTGCTTATAACGGAGGTTGGCTGGTCAACACGCACAAGTGACAATATATGGAATTCCGATAAATATTACACAAACATGAACGGAAAACCGTATTTTGAAAAAGACGGCAACGTATGCTTTACCGTTACCGATGAGCAGCAGGCAGAAAAGCTTGTTACGGCGCAGGTAATAGCCGATTGTTACGGTATTTCGGATTATGCAAGCTATGATTTCAGAGATGACGGAACAAACCCGTACGAGTTTGAGGAAAACCTTGGCGTTGTTGAACATGACGGTACCGTAAAGCCGGCATATACGGCAATAAAGGTGCTTAATCAGTTTGTAAACGGAGCTGTTTATTGCGGCAGAGTAAAGCTTGACGAGCTTGATTCGCAAATTCATATATATAATCAAAACGGAACGGCTGTTGCTGTTGCATGGAACGATAAAACGTCCGCAACGGTTTCACTCGGCAATGCTTCGGTTAAGGATATGTACGGCAGGAATTTGGGACAGAGAAGCGAGGTAACGCTGTCTGAAAGTCCGATTTACATTACGGATATTTCAAATGAATGGTTGTTTAAATCATCTGCGGCACAAACATCGGTTTACTTAAACAAGGCGCTGTCATGCTGTAAGGATGATAAAAATCTTTCGGATTTTGTATACGATGTAAACTCTGTTATAGGACTCATGGACGATGTTAAAGCAGGCAATATGCCTTCGGAAACCTCGTGCAAGCAGTATACCGAACAGATATTCGATGCCGGCGATGAACTGATTAAGGCATATAACGACGGAAAAACAATGCTTCCCAAAGAAAAAATCAGTCAGATTTTGAGTCATTTGTTTGATGCGGCTGAAAATGCGTCGAATATGTATGTGTCGGCGGCAAAGGAAATGCCGATTGTGACAAACCAGCTCAAAAGTATGCAGGAGATTGAAAAAACAAAAGATTTATTTGGTAATACGGAAGATGTATCTGTTTATGCAAAAGCAATCTTCAAAAGAGCAAATGACGTGTACGGCGATTTGGAAATTATAAAAGCCGAAAAGGATTTGAAAAACAAAAACGGTTTTGCAACGGCAAAGGATATACTTTGTTCACGAACCGCAATGTGGGCAAGAATGCTTAATTATCACGAGGCGGCAGGCGATACCGTTTATGTTGAGGCGTCAATTGACAATTCGGGGAATGTGCATATCAGAGGTGCGGTTAACAGTGACCATGATGTTGTCACACTGATTGTTTTGCCGCCGGATACTGAATATAAGCCCGGTACGCTTACAAATATGTCGTCAATTGATTACATAACGGAAAACAATGTCGATAAGCAGCCCACGTTTGATATAAAATATAAAACAGAAGGCAAATTCGGCAAGTATACATTCGTTGCACTTGCAGAGTCATGGGACGGAATAAAAACCTGTGAGGCGATGTATATAGGCGATTCGGTAATATCGGATATTGTAAAGGCATTGCAAAATGCGGCTTCATATACGGAAGCGGAAGATGTTTTAAGAGAAAATAAATCGGTGCTTGAGTCGTTATCACCTTTGTTTAAAAAGACCTCGGTCGACAATATAGCGCTCGGTGAGGTGGCTAAGGTTGTTTACGGATGCAAGTCGGAAATAACAAATTCCAACACTCTTACAGATTCAATGGAAAAAGCGTCAGGTATTGCCGCACTTAATACAGCAAAAAATGCCGATGAGTTTAAGCGTGCGCTTACCGGTTATAAAAAGGCAATAGGCTTTGAAAAGTTAAAGTCATATTCAACGTATAATTCATCTGTTTTCTCAAGCGGTGACAGAATTAACATTCTTGCCTCGTTTGCGGAAAAAGAATACATGACTTTGCCCGAATGGCACAATACAATGGAAGAAATCATTATTCTTACAGCTATCGAAAAGAGCACATACACGAATGTGATGGATATAATAAACACAAACCTCGATAAGCTGAAGATTAACACGGACGAATATGACAAGCTCAGCCTTAATCAGAAAATTGC